>NZ_JAUBQQ010000003.1:134435-241062 GCF_036701335.1 Microcoleus sp. Pol12B5
AACTGCGTCTGAGTCTGATGCAATTGACTTTCAGATTCCTCTAACTGCGTCTGAGTCTGATGCAATTGACTTTCAGATTCCTCTAACTGCGTCTGAGTCTGATGCAATTGACTTTCAGACTGCTCTAAGACTATTTGAAGTTCTAAGTAAACAGTATTAAGTTCATTCTTTTGAGTCTGACACTGATTTAATTCGTTTTTTGTCTTTTGTAGTTCACTTCGTAAATTTTGCAATTCTAGGTTGCTTTGAGCTAATGCTACTATCCCAAAAATATCTTGTTGTTTCGCCAAATTAGTCAAGCTATTAAAGTCAAAACAATATTGTTCCTTCAATTTGTTAGCCAACTCTTTATTCGCATAAAAGTGATACAAGATATCAAAACTGAAATATTTATGAGCTGGATATATAGCTTGTTGGGCTAACATAGCTATAAAGAATGGTGCTATTTCCCTTTCTACTTCACCGAGCTTTATGGCAATTCCAATTTTTTCTACATGGGTTGTAATGTCAAAAATTTTGACTAAATTATCTAAAACTTCAGGATTTAAATAGTTCCTTAATATCTGGACATATTCCAAAAAATGCCTGCTCATATTTTGAGGAGTGCGAGAACTAACATTTTTTTGTTCTTGAAGAATACGAAACTTTATTGTTTTTTGTGATATAATATAAATCTCATATCTAGTACAGAGCCGTATCCAAAAATCAAAATCTGGCAACTGAGCAAATCGCTCGTCATACAAGCCGATTTCATCATAACAATGCTTGCGAATTAAAATAGTGGGATGACACAAGCAGTTTCCTTTAAAAAAGAAATGGCTTAACCACTCAAATCTAGTTCTATTAGGTTGTATAAATACTTTGGTGTAAGAAGGGCTTTCTTCCGGAATGTTTTTCCCTTCTTCATCTATAATTTCCGCATAGCTAAAAACAGCCCCTTTTTCTGGATGTTCCTCTAAAAATTTAACCTGTTTTTCCAGTTTATCAGGCATCCACGAATCATCAGAGTTGATTACTGCTATGTATTCACCTTTTGCCTCTTTTATACAATTATTCATCGCCGTACAAGCGCCCTGATTCTTTGAAAAACAAAATAGTTTAATTCGCGAATCGGCAAACTTTTTGATAACCTCTACAGTTCCATCTGGCGAACCATCATCAGTAATTATAAATTCAAAGTCTTGATATGTCTGACTTAAAACACTTTGAATCGTTTCTGCTACATACTTCTCATGGTTATAGGAAGCCATCACAACTGATACTTTTGGCATAAGTTCTCTACCTTTAAAATTATAAAATTGTATACCGATAATTTAGAGGGATATTTTTTTCTAAATTAAAATGAGACTAATTTAACAGCATTGATTATTATCAATACGTTCAGATACTTAGCTCTCCTAATTTAACTAATTGAGAAAGAGGCGAATTTTATAATTTTCCTCTAACTTGTTCACCCCGTGCAACGACTAACCGGAGCATATCACAAATTTGGCTAATTTCCCCTAACCCCACTGCGATACCTGTAGGCAGCAGCAACACCCGTTGCACCAGTTTCTCTGTTTCTGGCAGTAATAATCCTGCATGGGGAAAGTAAGAGCGATAAGGTTCCATACGATGGCAGCCAGGATAGAAGTAGCGACGAGCAAGCACATTCTCCGCAAAGAGAATATTTATTAGTTGGTCACGAGTAACTTGAGTCACAGACTCATCAACCTCTAGTACAATGTATTGATAATTACATCTTTCTGTTTCTCCGTAAGTAAACAAGGAAATGCCAGGAATGCCAGCTAGTTCATGCTGATACTGCTGGTAATTGGCATAATTGATAGAGATAAAGTCATCAAGACTCTCCAGGGATGTTAATCCCATTGCAGCCGAGACTTCGCTCATTTTACCATTAGTGCCGATGTAAACAACATTATCATAACCAGCAAAACCAAAGTTTTTCATCAAACGTATTTTAACAGCTAGTTCGTCGTTATTGGTGACGATCGCGCCGCCCTCGAAAGTATTGAAAAATTTGGTAGCATGGAAACTGAAGACTTCCGCCTCACCAAAGTTACCAATCATCTGTCCTTTGTATGAGCAACCAAAAGCATGGGAAGCGTCAAACATCAACTTGAGGTTGTGTTTCCGAGCAATCTCGGTTAAGGCTTCTACATTACAAGGTTGCCCCCATACATGAACTCCTATAATACCACTGGTGCGTGGCGTAATCATTTCCTCTACGCGCCAAGGGTTGAGGGTGTGGGTGCGACGGTGTACATCGCAAAAAACGGGCGTGATTTCTTGCCATTGTAGGGCGTGAGGTGTCGCGATGAACGTGAAGGAAGGTACAATCACCTCACCAGAAAGCCCTGCTGCTCTAATGGCAAGTTCCAGCGCTACTGTCCCGTTACAGGTGGCGATACAGTGCTTGACCCCTAGCAAGCTACTGATTCGCTCTTCTAATTCTTGCACATAAGGGCCGTTGTTAGTTAGCCATCTCCTGTCTAGCATATCATTGATGCGTTTGAGGAGGGAGGCGCGATCGCCTATATTGGGCCTTCCGACATGGAGTGGTTCGTTAAATGTTGGCTTACCGCCAAATATAGCTAAGTCTTCTAAGTTAGATTTTGTCATCATTAAGCGTCTTAAGTTTTAAATAGCACTAAATTTAAAATTTTAACGCGGATTTTTTGGGATGTAATTACCTCTAGCATCATACAATTCTTGACGCAACTGAGCTTCTAACTCTAAGATTTTATCTTGAGGGCGAATTTTAATCGCCTTAGCTGGAGAACCAGCATATATTTTCCAAGCTTCGCAATCTTTCGTCACTAAAGAATTAGCACCTATAGCAGCACCTTCGCCAATAACAACTCCTGGTAAAATCACCGTATTCGCGCCGATAATTGCGTGTTTTCTAATATGAACAAATGAGCGTGTAGGTAGCCGATAGGGATAAGGTACAGAGGAATTAGTTAAACACCCTCCCAAATAGTCTTCATTACCAGTAAAAACTCTAACTCCACTTGATAACGCCGTAAAATCTTCCATCAATAACTCACCACCACCAGTAATTGAGGTAAAAGAAGCGATGTGAACAAAACTACCAAGTTGGGTACTTTTGCCACCCATGATAAAGACAAAATCATCAATAATTACTGAGTCACCTATGGCAATAACTTCAGGGTATACAATTTTAGCTTTTGGCCAAATAATTACATCTTGACCGACTTGTGCTAATTCTAATTTGTAGGCTTGATTTGTCATACTAATTAATTATTTTTTTTACCTCACAGATAAGTAAAGAGTCTTTACGAGTTTCTAGGTTTCTTAATTCGGGTATGTCGCTATTTCCCCACTCAACATCTCTAATTATAGTAAAACCTGCTTCCTGCAACCTGCGATGTAACTCCTCTCGATCGTACAACCACTGATGTCCCCACCACCGAAAACAAATATTAAGCATCTCGGCGCGGGTTTGAATAAATTGATACTCAGGCCATTTTAACCAATCTTGATCTTTCCAGTTGCCTAAGTAAGACTTTTCAATGATCAGATCCAAAGATGGCATAGCTATCCGCATTACACCTCTTGATTTAAGCACTCGGTAACATTCTTTGAGAAAGTTTAAACCTGCTTCTGCTGATAGATGCTCTAACAAGTGTTCGTGGTGAATTAAACTACAAGAATTGTCGTGATAAGGGAGTCCTTGGGTAATATCTAAGTGTAGGTCAGTAACGCCAGGATGAGGACTCTCATCTATATTTATCCATCCTGCTAGTTTAACTGGATCACACCCTATATGTAGTTTATGTTCAATCAATTGTACATCTGGAAAAGATGAATTGATTTTATGACTAAATTCTAAACCTGATTTTACTTGTTGTAAATAAAAGTCCGAGCGATCTAAATCTTCCCTAATCTGCTGTAACTTATCATTAAACATTTGACCCAATCCTCTCGATCATTGGCTTTTATTTAAGTGAGGAAATTTTGTTCTCACTGGAGAAACATCCAGAAATTTACACAGTTGGTCATAAGATCCTTCCGAAGCCGTATTAATTACTAAAAGTGCATCACTTCTGTATCTAAAATATTCTCTAACCATTTGATTATGAAATTCATAAACTTCAATATATCTCGATTGATCGTATAAACCATAATCATCAGCCTGGAAAATATATTTACTGGCTTCTGCTATCCAACCTTTATAAACATAACTTGCTGATTCCAAATCATCCCAGGAGGGGGTTTTGCCTTGACTGAATAGTTGACCGTGAAAGCGTTTAATAGATTCAAACCAAACTTGGCTATTGTCTCTAATAGTTAAAATGAATTTACTCTTAGGATAATGTGTATCTAAAATTTGAAAAGTATAGGGCAAGCTAAAAGGTATATCTTTGAAACACTGATATTCATAGCAAAAATTAATTAATTTGTCAAACCTTCTTTCCGCCCAGTCTTTTAACATCCTTTCTCCGGGAAGCTGAGGTGCAAACTGAAATCCTAATTCAATCAGTGCGGCTTTCGTAGATTCTGTTCCTGTTTTGTTCATGCCAACACAAAAGATTTTGTTATAATTGAATGGAATTGATAACTTCAAGCTTTTAAGTTGTTGTTGTAAAAAAGAGCGCGATCGCTCCAAATCCTCTTGAATATATTGTAATTTCTTTTGCTCCATAGTCGTGGTAGCCAACCCCCGATCGCGCTTTTGCACCTTATTCTACTACAAAGGGTGAGTTTGGCTTGCTCGACCCCAATGCACTCAAGCCGTTGCTTTCCCAAGGATATCAGACTTCAGCCCTCTGAGGATGTTCCCGCAAAACAGTTATTATTATAGATGGGCGATCGCCCCCAAGCCCTAAACCATCGAGCTTAACAATAGATATTACCCCAAAAACAAACGAAGACGATCTAACTCAATCGAGCCAGCAACACGCGCGATCGGGTAAACTAGAAAGGTCGATCGCACCCAACCCCCGTGCCCTTGACCCAAAGCCCAAATTAAACTATATCGAGATTGAGCAAATTTTTAAGGAGAGAAATTCACTATGGATTTTCAACAAGTACGGAAAGACATTGCTTTTCAATACCTAAAAGGCGAGGGAATAGAAGTCGGAGCCCTTCATGCTCCTTTGCAAGTTCCAGACAGCGTGAAGGTTCATTACGTTGATAGAATGTCTGTAAGCGATTTAAGGAAGCAGTACCCAGAGTTAGCGACGGTTAATCTAGTAGAAGCGGACATTGTAGATAATGGTGAAACTCTGTCATCCATAGCTGACGACTCTTGGGATTTTGCGATCGCCAATCACATGATAGAACACTGTCAAAATCCGATCGGCGCCCTGGAAAACTTTTTGAGAGTTATTAAACCGGGAGGACTTGTGTATATGGGCGTACCAGACAAACGCTATACATTTGACATCGATCGACCCCTCACTTCCCTCGACCACCTAATTCGGGACTACAAAGAAGGGCCGGAATGGTCTAAGCTAGGTCATTACGAGGAATATGTCAGGCTAGTTGACAAAACTCCTGAAGAACAGGTGGCTGCGCGGATGCAGCTTCTACTTGACATAGATTACAGCATTCATTTTCACGTCTGGACATCAGAGACTTTCCCTGAAATGCTCGCATACTGTCAACAAAACCTATCTTCGAGTTTTGAAATAGAACTATTCCAAGAAAACTCTGGGGAAATGATTATGATTCTCCGAAAAACTGTTAAAGGAAAATAATAGTAATATGAACTTGTTTTGGATGAGCAGCAATTGTCAATAACTAATTGACAACTGCTGTTTCAAAAGCAAGGCAATGCCAAAACCAGCATAAAAAATAGAACTCGTTCCCACAATATATCCTGACTCATCCCGAAAATAATTGCAATGGGGGGTGCAATTAACTGTCAGCCTCAACTTTCAACTTGAGGGAGCGGAAAACCAATTGATTGCTTCGAGGAGTTCTTGTTGTTCAACTATTTCAGAAACTGACGGCAGCAAGTACCGCTGACCCTGGCGGCTAGTAGCAAAGCTGCGTTGAGGATAAATCGTTTGCTCTTTGTCCTCATGGCGAACTTCGATAATAGCAGCAAACTCTTGGACAATACCTTTATAATATCGAATTGCAAATTCAAGCTGAATCTTCTGGTTGTACAGTTCGATTAATATATGGGGGGGAACAACATATACAATTTCCTTGAGATACCACCTAGCACCAAGCGACACCGACCACAAGTTTGCAAACCAAACGCAAAGGTGCATATAGTTATCCTCTTGGTAGTAATTTGTATGTCCGTAAATAAATGCTGAATTATGCCACACATAGGGTGTCCAAAACTCTAATTTAGCACCGTCAATGCAAACACGACTAACTTCTTGGAATAGATGTATCGGGTCAGTCAAATGTTCTAAGGTATGTGATGAGTGAACGTATTCAACACTGCGATCAGGGAAGGGCAATATATCAGTCTGTATGTTAAGTACGTGGTCAACCACGCCGGGAACATAACAGTAATCTAATCCAATTGTTCCTGGTTTTTTGTTACCACCGCAGCCTAGATCTAATCTTAGATACTCCTGCTGATTGGTGAATGGTTCAAGTTGTGATTGAATTAAGTCATTTTGGATTAACTCGTTCTCAATTAGCTGTGGCTGTTCCTGCGATTTGTCCAAATCTTTCACTATTTTAATAACCTCATCATAAATTACTTTCCAATCACAATCATAATTTTCCCATCCCCCCCCAGTAGTGACATCAATTATAGAACCAACAGGCACTAATACTGGATCTACAGAGTTTTCACGCACCTCAAACCAAAAAATCAACTGCGAATAATGTCCACGATCGGAGTGGGCTACTCCAGGCTTGTTAGCGATCCAAGTTACCAACGTTAATCCAGAACCAATAACAGCTATGTATGTATCTACCGTACCAGCCCAGACAATTGTTTCGTGGAGAGGACATTCAAGCGCATTGTATACCTTAACATTAGGAGAAATTAGAGCCTGTATTTGCTCCATATAAGGTTTCTCTGTGGAAAAACCATCAAAGACAACTGCCATATCTGGATAATCGTCAAATATTTTTGTGATGATATTTGCATATCCTTCTACTTGGGATATCCAAGCCTTATTATGGCTGCGAAGATTAATCCATAGCAGCGGAAAATGTTTCTTAGCTGCTTCTACAGTTTGCAAAAATGACTGACTGCACTTATTGACAGCAGCGGTCTGAATTCTGGCAGCTAAATCCTCCTTAATCAAGGAGTCCGTTACTTGGACAGCGAAATAGTTATTGTCTAATATAGCTCTAAAGAAACTGTTATTGTCGGATAAGCGAACAATCTTTTCGGGCGGAATTTCAGGAAAAAGCGAAGCGAGTTCAAAGTATTCATTAGCTCCTATTAAAAATTTATCGATTTTGTGCAAGAAATCATTTTCATATAGATAATAAAGTCCACTGATTTGATTCCAGAAATAGTGACCTAAGTTGGAGACATTCCCTACAACAGCGACAACTTCTTTTGTTTCTCCATTTGATACGTAAGATTGGAATGAGCGCCAATAACTAACAGCATGAGCCTTAAATTCATTAATAATTTTTTCAGAACTCAGCCAGATACTCCATTCATTAGACAAGTTGATTACTATATCTAATCTTGGGAAATAAATACCTATCTTGCAACCGCTCCAAGTTCCCACAATCAGGTAAAATATTTCTGTGCTTTGAAATTGATAAATTAATATCGGTACACTAGGATCATGTTGGAGATAAAATGAACGATTACTCCTAAGTACCCTACCTGTAAACGGGCAAACTGAATAAATATAACCTGTTTCTACTATGCTTTGCTGAAAATCGTTAGTCGGTTTAATTACATCCCATGTAAAATTGGACTGTTTAATGGTTTTTTGGGCGAGGTTTATACCTTTAAATTCTTGAAAGTGATTTATATAGATCTTTTCTAAAGCTAGAGAGTCTTGTTTGATTAATTCCAAGTGGGCTAAGGAAAAATTCGCATCTTCAAGAATCGTCTTTTGTGATTCATTCAAGTCAGTTAAAGATACCATTTTCATGACGGTATATTTGCTTGTCTGACTGAAGTATGTGCAGGTATCTTCGAGTCTAATTTCAGCTTGAATATCTATATCTGTCCCGTGGAAAGGAGTCAGTTGATTCAAACCATTCCAAATCTTTTCATAAATTTCTGCCTCGCTGGGTTGCTTCTGGGCTTTTTGGAAACAGGCTATAGCTTCATCTAACTGACCTTGTGCTGCTAAAATAATTGATAATTTATAGCTCGTACTGGCGTGGTTGGGAGTAATTTCCAAAACCTTGCGGTAGCAAGCGATCGCTTCTTCCCACCTCTCTTGCTGTTCTAAAAGCACACCTAAACTCAAGTAAGCTTCTTCAGCTACTGGTGGAAGATTTAAAGCATATTGGTCAGTTATTAAACCATCAATTAGTGTTCCTATTGGCGAATATTCAAAAGCACGACTGTACGCCTGATTTGCCTTCTCCCGTTGATTTTTTAATTGCAGGAGGCAACCCAAATGAAAGTAGTATAAAAAAGCAGCATCGGTGTGAGGTTTTGGTTGATAGACAAGATTCATTTCAATACAGCTTACTGAAAATGCTGATCCGGTGGAAAAGAAACGAAATTCTGTTCTGTGACCTTCAATAAAGTCCAAGTAAAATTCAAGAGAGGTTTGATGGCTATCAACCTTGGCTTCATACAAAACATAAGGACAAGGAGAGACCACATCAAATTTGAAACTGCGTTCGCAGTCTTGTTTCTCAGTCATCTCTAAACTGTTCTCTGGGAAACTGAATCCAACCCTAACGCGGTACAACCCATCGGGAATGTCTATATACGGCCCGTAAAACACAAAGCCTTGATTGCCCTCCAAGCTTACATACCCTTCACTGGTTTCCTCAACGTTGTTCCCGGGTAAAATACCTAATTCTTTGGCATTAATTCGCAGAAAATTTATCGCTTCCAAATTATCTAAAAAGCATTTTGATGGCGAGTCTGGATTGAGGGCAATGACTCTGTGATAACAAGCAATTGCCCCATCCAAGTCACCCTCTTTTGCCAAATTCTCTCCTAATTCGTAGTAAGACTCAAAATTTTGGTTCTTCATCATTGCTCCTAAATATTTATTGCGCTTTTACTATTCCACGTAATAAATTATTAATTTATTACAGTTACTATGCTTGAGAAAAATTTGCTACCAATATTTTTTGACTTCCTCAATCCACAGCTCACACAGACGAACCTCTATCTCGCCTAAAAAGTTATTCTTATTGAGGTAAAAATACATCTCTTTCATTAAATCGCAAGCATCCCTAGTATCACTTGTAAAATTTTCCAGTAAGTCAATTAAATTGTGAACCTGAGTATACAAAGGAATTTCCTCACTAAAATCTTTCATCAGGTTGTGTTCATTTCTCAACTGATACACTGAAGGTGAGAGAAATAGAACACTGGAGTCTATGCACCATAAAAGTCTCTGAGCAATGTAGCTTTTCCAGATATCGGTAACACGACTGCTCACACCAATAGGCAGCAGCATCAGAGGAAAAGCTTGCTTGTAAAATAAAGTATTCTGCGTATTGAAAGGACTATAACACCCGGGCGACAGTGACAACTTCTTATGCGGTTCAAACTTGATATTTTCATCACCAACCGTCAAACGATAAATAGCGTCTACATCGGGGTCTAAGTCTGCTAGTCCTTGCTGGACGTAACAAGTAACCTCTTTTTCTGTTGCCAGCTTCTCATTCACAAAACTATTAACTTTGTCAAGTGGCAAGCCTCTGGGCCATATTTTTTTACTGGTAAAGTAAGAATAGACATTAACAGCACCTTTAACGTTTACCGCTGGAGTCTTAACCAGGGAAGGGAGGAAATTGGGATACTTGTCATCATAGGGAATATTGTCGTCGTCTGTTTCCGCGATCGCTTCTGCACCCATACGCATAGCATACAAGTATCCTAAATTCTTGCGGGAGTAATGATTCATAGGAATCAGAGAAGCTAGCTCGCCAAAGTCTTCGCATTGTTGCTCTACATTAAAGTATTCCGCCCCCGGCAAGTCAAAATCTCTAGGAGTTTTTTTATCCCCAACTACAATAATTTTCCACCCTAAATCTAGCAAAACATCTCTGTATTTAAACAGAGCAGCAGTTGGTTTATGAATTGTTGTTATAACTAATGATTTCACGGATTAAACCTCAAAAATTTTATAGAAATCAAACATTACCCATCCTCGCCTAGACTATCATCCGCACCACCTGCTGTATCTTATAGTCTGCTTCCGGCCTGAACTTTATCACAAAATACCAGCAAAGGCAAACAAATTGTACCTTTCTTGTGCAGTAACTTTTCACTACTTAAAAAGAATGCTATCCCCAGCCTGGTTTAATTTTATATCAGACTGACAGGATATAACATAACAGCCTCAACAAATTCGCTTTTATATATACGATCAAACGCCTAACCAAATTTAGGTTTATCAGCCGGAATCCCGTCCTTCATTTTTCGATAATCGCCCTCGCGACTAATCACAGCTTGATGATTATAAGCTATCCACTCGCCTCGATTTTTTTTACTGACGGCGATTTGCTTTATACCAATCATTAGCTGTTCGATATCCTGCCTCGATATTTTCACCCCATACTTTTCCCTCAAACCATCCTCGCCTCCACCATCATCCGCACCACATCAGGCATCTTATACTTCGCCTCCCATTCCAACTTTTGTTTCGCCTTACCCGGATTTCCATTCCCAACTGCAATCTCCGTCGGTCTGTAGAGACTCGCATCCGTTACCAAATGTTCCCGCCAATCCAAACCCGCAGAAACAAACGCTGTCTGCACAAACTCCTCCAAAGGATAGCTTACACCCGTGGCAATTACATAATCATCCGGTTCTTCCTGCTGCAGCATCAAATACATCGCCTCCACATATTCCGGCGCCCAACCCCAGTCCCGCTGCACTGAAATATTTCCCAAATGCAGTTTTTCGGAACTACCTGTAGCAATTCGGCACACAACAGATACAATTTTTTGGGTGACGAACCTCTCCGGCCGCAGCGGCGACTCGTGATTGAACAGAATACCAGAACACGCAAACAAATTGTACGCTTCCCGATAATTGGCTACTTCCCAAAATGCGGTTGCTTTCGCTACTGCGTAAGGACTTCTTGGGCGAAAAGGCGTATTTTCATCCGCTGCACTACCTCCGGTATCCCCAAAACATTCGCTGGAACTGGCGTTGTAAAGTTTGATTTTTCCGCCTGTAAACCTAATTGCTTCTAAGAGATTCAATGTGCCTGTGGCAATGCTTTCGAGGGTTTCTACGGGTTGTTCAAAAGACAGAGCGACGGAACTTTGACCTGCTAGATTGTACACTTCGTCGGGCTGAATTTTCGCTAGTACCTGCAAGACGCTGCGAAAATCGTTGAGAGACATGGATTCTAGTTTTACTCTGTCTCGGATCCCCAAACGGGCCAGGTTTCCGAAACTAGACATTTGGGCGTCCCTGGATGTGCCCCAAACTTCATAACCTCGATCAAGCAAAAGTTTAGCTAAATAAGCTCCGTCTTGACCAGATATACCGCTAATTAACGCTTTTTTCATACCACATTTTGCTTTAAAAACTACACCGTAGCTGTTGCTATTTTTTGACTTTTTAGCTTTTATAGTAATTTTTATTATTTTTTTTAATACCTAAGATTTTCCCAGGAGTTCTCAGAGCAAGTTTAATGGCTTACTACAAACAACAAATTTCTCATCAAACAGACCCAAAAGCCCGATCGAAGTATGATTGCAAAAAGTTCGATAGATAGCTGGGAGTAGCAGCATAAGCATATAGTAGGGACGGCAGTGCCTTGTCCCTACTATATTTCATCTTCTACTCGCCAACTATCGACTGCCAAAAGTCTCTACCGCTCGAAAACAGAAATAACCAGTCAGCTAGAAATCGGCTCAAAAGTACAAAATGTCAGCATTTTTTACCTTCTGCCGAATGACTAATGCCTTCTACCTTCGGATTAAGCTTCCCAACGTTCGGCGACCAATTCAGCCAAGTCAACCACCCGCTGACTGTAGCCCCACTCATTGTCGTACCAAGCCAAAACCTTTACCATGTCGCCATCCATCACCAGCGTCAAGCTGGAATCCAGAATCGAAGAAGCATCACTTCCGCGATAGTCGCATGAAACTAAAGGCAAATCGTTGTACTCCAAAATCCCTTTCATGGAGCCAGAGGCAGCTTCTTGGAACACTTGATTTACCTGCTCGGTAAAAGTCTTTTTCTCTACCTGAGCCACAAAATCCACTACGGACACATTGGGAGTCGGCACGCGCATGGCAATACCATTTAACTTGCCCTTCAATTCTGGAATCACCAAAGCCACAGCTTGGGCTGCTCCGGTAGAAGTCGGCACAATATTCATTGCTGCCGCCCGGGCCCGCCGCAAGTCGCGGTGGCTGGCATCCAGCAAGCGCTGGTCGCCAGTATAGCTGTGGGTAGTGGTCATCATGCCTTTGACGATGCCAAAATTTTCGTGAAGCACTTTCAGTACAGGAGCCAGACAGTTGGTAGTACAGCTAGCATTGCTGATGACAGTGTAGTCACTGTGCTTGTAGTTGTGGTGGTTGACTCCCATCACATAAGTGCCAACTTCAGAACCCTTGCCGGGAGCGGTAATTAGCACTTTTTTAGCGCCGGCAGTGATATGCTTCGATGCACCAGCTTGGTCAACGAAGACACCGGTCGATTCAATAATCAGATCAATACCCCAATCTTTCCAAGGCAAGTTTAGCGGGTTGCGATCGCTCACGCATTTAACTGTCTTGCCGTTGAGAGTAATGGAATTTTCATCCGCACTGATGTCCACATTCTTCAACGTTCCCATCATGGAATCGTATCTGAGCAAGTGAGCATTACTTCTGGGATCGGAAGTGTCATTAATAGCTACCAACTCTAGCTGGCTGTTTTCTCTGCCCAACCAGCAGCGCGCAAAACTGCGCCCGATACGTCCAAAACCATTGATCGCGACTCTAATCACCTTGTACCTCCTAACGATGGCAGCCTCTAGCTCAGGCTTAAATTTTGAAAAAATTTAAGAATTGACTTATGAGACAAGATCATATCGCAAAGGTCGATCCTTTCTAACTTTTTGTGTCGATCAAAAAAGCTTGAACTTTTCTAGAAGGCAGAAATTACAAGGCAGAAGGCATTAGGCTTTCTGTCACGGGTTACTGGTAAAGCTGATGGGCTGCAATATAAGTTTGCACAACTTCCGGGACTAAGTAGCGGAGGTCGATTCTTTCGGCGCAGCAGCGGCGGATGTGGCTCGACGAAATCTCGATCGCAGGCATGGAAAGCACCTCCCAGCGAATTTTCACGTCCAGAAGAGCCATTTGTTCGGCAACTCGTCGGCCAACAGCATTTGCCTGAACCTGCATCCTGTCGCCCGCGGAAGCGAGGGGTTTTCCACCCGGACAATCTCCCCACTCGGACAGTCCCCCAATCTCCCCGCTTTCTGCTGTCTCTCGATCTCCCTGAGTCGGACGTGGGGCCACCAACCAGTCGCACAACCCGGCAATTTCGCCACACCGGTGCCATTTGGGCAGAGTAAGGAGTGCGTCACTACCAATAATCCAGTACCAGCGATGATCGCCTGGATACAATTTTTGCAAATACAGCAGGGTGTCGATCGCAAAAGAACTGTGGGAGGGATTTGCCGACCGCGGCGAAATTACGAAGTCTGGGCGATCCGCGATTGCCAAAGCCAGCATTTCCCGCCGCCGCTCAAAACTTGCCAAATCCGGGCGCTCTTTGTGAGGAGGAGAGCGATCCGGTACCCAAATGACTCGATCGAGAGCAAATTGACTCGCAGCCGTCTCGGCTACCAACACGTGACCCCAGTGAACCGGGTCAAAAGTCCCCCCCAAAATCGCTATTTTCCCCATATTTCCCCAAAATCAGGATTAATACAGACATTGCGCCAATTTTATGTTTATACACTTTTAACCATAAGCTCGTTTATTAGAAAACCCTCGCTTCACATCGGGGACAAACCCCTGGACGACCCTAGTTTCAACGATCGTCCTGAACGCTGAAACCGGTTTTTTCAACCCCCTTAATTCGTTCAAACCTTCAATAAGACTTAAAAAACCCGATTGATTCTGAGGGTCGGAGTGGGTGCGGGACTGGATGATTAACCTTGCCAATATTAATCCCAACTTGTTTTGAGTGCGCGATCTACCGCCTGAGCATTCGTTTGTGGGGGACCGAAAAAGTTTTGAGGGTAGATATACTTAGCGCAGTGGTAAAAATTTTAAGGACTGCCAAAAGCGTCGATCGGCTTCTCGATCAAAACCAATGATTTGGTTTGATCTATGGCTTTGCGACTATTTCGACTAACTGCATACGTTGTATATATACAATAAAGTAAGAATATATACTATACCTGCGATCGTGTCAATCTCTGACTTGCAAGAAAAAATGACCGTACAACTAGATAAATGACTACAAAATGAGCGAAATTTTGTTGTTCGTGGTAGTGTTTGTAAATCCTTATGGGTTTTACCCTCAATCTTGGTAGAAAGGTTGTGGGGCTTTTGCTGCCGTATCCCAGCACAGCAGGCGGATAGAAATAGAAAGAATGCAGGAGTATGCAATCACCCAAAATTAGTCTATTGACCCCGACCCCAGACCCCGTTTTCTGTTACCTGCAATTTTCGAGCTGTGACTGTTCCGGAAAACTACTCGGTACTAAGTCATATAGGATACAAGACAAACATCTCTACAAGTCCCGCAAATCTAGGGACGCGCAGAGAATTTTGTACAAAATCTCTAGCGAACTGTATCCTGAAAAAACAATTCTTGATATGATATCGCGTGTTATTGGCGTGGTGTGGTGTGTGAGGAGCAAAGATGCCGAGTTCTGTTGATTTTAGCGGTAGACCATTTCATTTCATCGGCATTGGTGGGATTGGGATGTCAGCCCTTGCCTACATTCTAGCTAAACGCAAGTTGCCTGTGTACGGCTCCGACATTAAATCGAGTCACATAACCGAGCGCTTGCAAGGAATGGGAGCTCATATTTTTTGGAGTCAAGACGCCAGCAATTTTGAACTATTTCAAACGGCCCTTAACGGTAGCAGTCCCGACTGCGGGCAACAGGAAAGGGCAGTATCCTCAATAGTCGGGGGTACGGTAGGGACTTCTGTCGCGACAGCCAAAACTCTCCAATTGAACGGCAACGGTTCAAGCGCCCAAGCAATTCCGGGATTGCCTCAAGTAGTATGTTCGACGGCTATTCACCCAGCAAATGCCGAATATCGAGCTGCTTTAGATTTGGGCTGTCCGATTTTTCATCGATCGGATGTGTTGGCAGCGTTAATTCAAGATTACCAAAGCATAGCCGTAGCCGGGACTCATGGCAAAACTACTACTAGCAGCTTAATCGGCTTCATGCTGATGGCGGCGGGTCTAGACCCGACCATCGTAGTAGGAGGCGAGGTAAATGCTTGGGAAGGCAATGCCCGTTTGGGGGAAGGGCCCTACTTAGTGGCCGAGGCTGATGAATCCGACGGTTCTCTCGTTAAGCTGGTAGCCAAAATTGGCATAGTGACGAATGTGGAACTGGATCATCCAGACCATTACGATACCCTTGACCAGGTAATAGACACATTTAAGGTGTTTGCCCAAAACTGTCAAACCTTGGTGGGCTGCATTGACGATCAAATCGTCAAAGATTCCCTTCAGCCTAATGTCAGCTACAGCTTGCAGCCGGACAGCGGTGCTGACTACACGGCTTCGGAGGTGGAGTACGGAGCAGAAAGCACCAAGGCCCGGATTTGGGAGCGAGGAACTTTCCTAGGGGAAATGGAGTTGAAGTTGCTGGGCACACACAATCTCAGCAATGCACTAGCTGCGGTAGCAGTGGGCCGATTGTTGGGGTTAGAGTTTTCGGCCATTGCCAAAGCGATTGCTGGCTTTGAAGGAGCTCGCCGCCGTTTTGAGGTGCGGGGCTTTCACAATGAGATCCTGTTTGTGGACGACTACGCCCACCATCCTAGCGAAATTCGTGTCACCTTGGCGGCGGCTCGCTTGCGGATCGAAGGTAGCGAAAAAAATCCCAAATCCCGAAGAGTGGTTGCAATTTTTCAACCCCACCGTTACAGCCGGACTCTGACATTTTTGCCAGAATTTGCTCAATCTTTTGGGGATGCTGATTTGGTTGTGGCTTGCGATATTTATAGTGCTGGGGAACCGAATTTAGGAGAAATTAGCGGGCAGAAAGTTGCTGATTTGATTGCTAAAGAAGGCCGAGATGTTGAGTTTGCGCCTTCCCTAGAGTCAGTCACTAAGTTTTTAACCCAAAATCTGCAACCGGGGGATTTGGCTCTGTTTTTGGGCGCTGGTAATCTGAATCAGATTATTCCAGAGGTTATGGCTTTTTATCAACAAGCCGATCGCCCCGATTAGCTCGCGAACTGAGTAGAGTAGATCGACATTATGGGGTTGCACGTTGTGCCGAAACTTCTGTCGGACGGCTCGCTCAAAGGGGCGACATAAGTTAGCTAAATGGATTTTAAACCACGTCTTCGAGCGAAGGTATTTTTAAGGATTTTCAAGATGGTGACTATCTCGAATGACTCCTCTGTTAAGGACAATCGGCGAGTGTATTCTCCTATTTCTTTGCGGGGAACTGATTGCAAGATTAACTCCCAAGTTTCGCTGGCGGGCCTGACTTCGTTCCGAGTCGGTGGCCCGGCCGAGTGGTACGTGGCTCCCCGCAGTATGGAGGCTTTGCAAGCGAGTTTTGCTTGGGCTGATTCTGAAGGGGTGCCTGTGACTCTGCTGGGTGCCGGTTCTAATTTGTTGGTGAGCGATCGGGGTTTATCCGGTTTGGTCGTCGGCACTCGCTACCTCAAACAGGTGAATTTTAACCCAGAAACAGGTCAAGTTACAGCGGGGGCGGGGGAGTCAATTCCCCGCCTTGCTTGGTTGGCGGCTAAACGGGGCTGGAAAGGTCTAGAATGGGCAGTTGGCATACCGGGTACAGTGGGAGGGGCTGTGGTGATGAATGCAGGCGCTCACAGAGGCTGTACTGCAGATATTCTAGTCAACGCTCGCGTCCTCTCCCCTGGTGGCAAGGTGGAAATTCTGACTCCCCAAGAGTTGGAGTACCGCTACCGGACTTCGGTGCTGCAAGGGGGCGATCGGCTAGTAACAGAAGCGACTTTCCAGTTACAGCCGGGATTTGACCGATCGCAAGTAATGGCAGAAACTAATGACCATTTCAGCCAGCGGCGGACAACTCAACCTTACCACTTACCGAGCTGTGGCTCAGTCTTCCGCAACCCCGGCCCCAAGACGGCAGGTTGGTTCATCGAACAAGCGGGACTGAAGGGATATCAGATCGGCGGCGCACAAGTAGCTCAGCGCCATGCTAATTTTATTCTTAACTGCGGGTCGGCAACGGCCAATGATATTTTTCAAGTGATCCGCCACGTTCAACAGCAAGTCGAGCAGCGGTGGTCGCTGTTGTTGGAGCCAGAAGTTAGAATACTGGGAGAGTTTCCCTTCTAAGGCATCATTGAAGTAATACGGAAACGGCAGACTGCCAACCCACACACCATCAAAAAGTAGTTATGACAAAATCAGGACAAGGATTTGGCTTCGGCCTGGGAAAAATGAAAGAACTGACTGAAGCTTTCAAAAAAGCTCAGCAGGTTCAAGAAGGAGCTAAAAAGCTCCAAGAAGAGTTGGATGTAATGGAAATTGAGGGAACAGCCGGCGGCGGCTTGGTCAAGGTTTTTCTCAGTGGCAACCAAGAACCCCGCCGCGTGGAAATCTCACCGGATGCCCTCGGTGAAGGTGCTGATGTGGTTTCTGAACTCGTCACGGTGGCGATGCAGGATGCTTACGCTAAGTCTACGATGACGATGCGGGAGAAAATGGAAGAACTCACCGGTGGACTAAATCTCCCCGGTTTCGGTTAGTCATTAGTCATTAGTCATTAGTCAATTGTTGACTATTGACTGATTGATTAAACTTTCTGGAAAACCGCTCTAGTAAGGTGCGTCGCTGCTCCATGTTCGATGGAACTTGCAGATTGACTCTGAAAGCGACGTACCCTACAAATTAGCACAGTTGACTGTTGACTGACTAATAACTAATAACTAATAACTAATGACTAATGACTAAATTATTGTTTGTCTGCCTCGGAAATATCTGCCGATCGCCCTCAGCAGAAAACATTATGAATCACTTAATTCAAGAAGCTGGTTTGAGCGATCGCATCACCTGCGATTCTGCCGGAACTGCTAGCTATCACATTGGCAGCCCCCCTGACAGGCGGATGGCATTGGCGGCGAGGAAGCAAGACATTGAATTGCTAGGCGAAGCCCGCCAATTTTCCAAAAACGATTTTGAAAAGTTTGATTTGATTCTGGCCATGGATCGAGAAAATTATCGCAATATTCTTGCCCTGGATGCGGCTGGAAAGTATAAAGATAAAGTGCGGCTGATGTGCGATTTTTGCCAGAAATACGACCTTAAAGAAGTGCCAGATCCTTACTACGGTGGTCCGGAGGGATTCGATCGAGTAATTGATTTGCTGCACGATGCTTGCGAGGGTTTGTTGGAGTACGTTGTCAGTCAAGAAAAATTAACAGTTGGCGGTCAGCAATCAATTTAAATTAAAAAAGTGCCTTTTTCCGGCCGAATATTAGCCATGCTGTAGGGGGGACAACGCTAACAAAACTCGTAACTAGGGAGATCACAGTTGTTCCCGATCCCGCTCCCAAAATGAGACTGGGTGACAACGAAAAAGTTAAACTTGTCAATACAAAATGGGGAGAATTGATACTCAAAGCCGCAATTGGCAGCAAAATAGATGGATACCAAGGCATTAGCCAAGGTGTAGCAAACAAAAACAAAGTGAGAGTCGTCCATCCAATATCTGATACCAAATTAATTTCCGAATATTTTTTGCGGAATAATGATTTCATTAACGTTCCTGTATAGTAAACAATCCAGCTTAAATACGCAAAATATTTGACTAATAATAGAATACTTTTCCTAGTTTCAACACTTACATTGGGCAAAAAATTCATAAATAAATTGATTGCATGGTGAAACGATCGAGCCGTCGCCCCGGCGGTTCCTGGATTTAAAAGACTTCTCCAAGCTGAAACGGTTGGCATAAATGTATAAGTTATCACCGCGATAATTAATAAAGAAAGCAAGACTGATGCTGCTAAATCTTTCCACCGACGCTGCTTGCAGAGGAAAGCAAAAACTAAGGGTAGCCAAATTATAGGTAAGGTTTTTATTAAAAAACCTACCCAAATTGCCAAAATTGCAAAAACATAACGTTGGTAATAAATACATCCTATTAAAACAATCAATGTATTAGCCAGCAAAACGTCGAGGTGAGCATTAACTATTTGCTCATTCAATAGCATGGGATTGACTAAATAAGCGATTGTTATCAGGTTACGGTTTTCAGAATTTGTTAGCAACCGCCAAATTAAGTAGCTATTGAGCGCGTGTACCAACACGCAGATTATTTTAAAAATATAAACTGCTAGTAAAGGGCTAATTGGTACACCAAGTGCTGATAGGGCAAAAAAGAATAAAGAAACGGGGCCGTAGGTAGAAGTTTGCCCCCAGTGCAGGAAGGTAGATACGTTAGAAATTAAGGTATCGGAATTATTCAGATAAGGATTAATTTTTTGTAAGCTCATTGCTCCGTAATGCAAGTACATATAAATGTCACTGCTTTGGGGATAAGCTATGAGCGCAAGTCCCAGAAAGGGGATTGCATACTTACAAATGTCTAGAAAGCTGGAACTTGTCTGTTTTTTTTGAATTAACCAGATAATATATGTAACTGTTGCTATCAAGTAGGAACCGTTAATTAGAACTCGGATGAGGCTGAAACCGCTGGTAGGGAAATCGTTATAGTTGTCTCCACCCTGTAAAACGCTGTAATACTTGGTGATTCCCATGGAGGTCATGGCAATACAGAAAATTATAGAAGCTGCTAATGCTACAGCATATAGAATTTTCTGATTTTTTAAGTAATTGTTGACCATGATGTTATTTATTCAGCGTAGTAAGTGCAGGTAATTTTCTTTCCCAGAGCGTTGGCGGTTATCTGACTAAATGGTGTTCCATAGCAAAGCGAACGAGTTCTGCTCGATTGTTGCTTTCAGTTTTTCGGAACAAGCTGCTGACGTGCTTTTCGATCGTTCGAGGGCTGAGGTGGAGTGTGGAGCCTATTTGAATATTAGAAAGACCTTCTGTCAGCAAATCTAGCACTTGTCGCTCTCGCTGCGTCAAACTCGGAGCATTTTGGCTGGGAGATGCCCGTGAAGCGGAGCTATCCCGTAGGGAATCGCCTGTGTTTGACTTTTGAGTTAAAAAATCTGCTTCTGGCTTGTCATTGGCTCTGCTGCGTGCCTCTGTTGGCGTTGGTTCGGGTTCGGGGGAACGAGAGGGAGCCTGAGCGATTAGAGCGTAGCGATCGAGCAAAGAGCGAATAACTGCCCCCAATTCCTGGAGTTCAAAAGGTTTAGCCAGATAATTGTCGCACCCCATCTGATAGCCGCGAATCCGTTCCTGCGTGCTCGTACGTTCCGTCAAAAAAATCACCGGCAGCAAGCGGAAAGAGGGACGAGTCCGAACTCGCCGCACGAATTCGTAGCCATCCATCTGGGGCATTGTAATGTCGGTAACAATCAAGTGCGGCTGAAATTCATCTACCAAGCCTAAAGCTTCTTTGCCGTTCTCAGCAGCGATTACAGAGTATCCGGTAATTTCTAGATAATCGGTAATTGACAAGCGAGTCGCGAAATCGTCGTCAGCAACCAGAATCGTTAATGGCATGGGGGAATTAAAAATTAAACATTAAAAGTGACTAATTTCACTTTTAATGTTTAATTCTACTGTTTAATTCTCTTGATAACTTGCAGTTAAAGTAGCCGGTTGTCCTAATTTGCCCTCCAAAGCTACGCCGCGCCCATTGGCTGCCAAATGCCGCAGAGTTTTGTAAATTGTCTCGATTTGCTCTGGTCTTCCTGCTTTTTTTGCTAGTTCTGCTACAGACAGAGGTTTTTGGGCGTCTTTGAGCACTTGCAGTACCCGTTGCTGCAAGTCCAATACAGCAGCGGCTGCTTTTTTGCCTGCTTCAACCCCTGGCTGGTGATAGGCATTGACATTCACCAAGGAACCGTAAAAACCTACTGCTCTTTCGTAGAGGGCGATTAATGCTCCTACTGTCTCCGGGTTGACTTGGGGAATGGTGACAGTAATGGAATCTCGGTGATTTTCGTACAAAGCTTGTCGAGTTCCCTGCAATAAACCCGACAAATAATCTCCTGAAGTGACGCCGGTTTCTACTTCTGGGGAAATGCCTTGTCTGTCTTGCAAAACTTCGATAAATGTTAGGAAGAAATTCGGCACGCCGTCTCGCAGTTGCTGGACGTAGGCGTGTTGGTCGGTAGTGCCTTTGTTGCCGTAAACTGCGATTCCTTGATGAACTGTGTTGCCGTCTAAATCTTCCTGTTTGCCGATCGATTCCATGACTAATTGCTGCAAGTAGCGGCTGAACAATAGCAGTGAATCTTTGTACGGCAAAACTACCATATCTTTTTCGCCACGTCCGTTGCAAGCAAAATACCATGACATTGCTAACAAGGCGGCGGGATTATGTTTGATTTCGGTGGTTCTGGTAGCTTCGTCCATGACTTTCGCACCATCGAGCATTGCCCGAATGTCGATGCCTTGCAAAGCTGCTGGCAAAAGTCCGACTGCTGACAATTCGGAAGTGCGTCCTCCCACCCAATCTGCCATGGGAAAAGTGGTAATCCAGCCTTCGGATTTGGCTAATTTGTCTAGTTGGCTGTCAACTCCGGTGATGGCAATTGCTTGTTTGGCAAAATCCAGTTTTTCGGCGGCGAAGGCTTTTTGAACTTCGATCATGCCGTTGCGGGGTTCGGGGGTGCCGCCGGATTTGGAGATAGTAATTACTAGGGTGCTGGCGAGTTTGTCTTTGATTTTGTTAAGGATGCGATCGATCCCAGCCGGATCTGTGTTGTCGATAAAATGAATTGCTAGGGGCGGAATGTCTGGGGATAAAGCTTCGGCGACAAATTGGGGGCCGAGGGCGGAACCACCGATGCCGATCGAAATTATGTCGGTAAATTGCGGAGCAAAGGGCGGTTTAATATCGCGGTTTTGAATTTTTTTGACAAATGCTTCGACTTGTGATATGCCTTCGACTATTTCTTGTTTTAATTCTGGAGTGGGAGCTAAATCAGCGTTTCGCAGCCAGTAGTGGCCCACCATGCGGTTTTCGTCGGGATTGGCGATCGCACCTGCTTCCAAAGCTGCCATGTCTTTGAAAGCTTTGTCAAATTTGGGCTTCAGTGCTGCTGCGAAAGCGTCGTCGAATCCCATGCGGCTGATATCGAGGTAAAGTCCCAATCCCTCGTGATAGTAAAGCCAGTCTTGATAGCGTTGCCAGAGTGCTGCGGCGTCCATAGGAATTCTCTACAATTTTTTTAATGTTCGATCGGCGTCGTCAGGAATCCACCAATTGTAGTTTAAAACGATCTGATGTACGGCTTTTGCACAATCCCAATAAATTTAATCATTAGTCGTCTGAAGGCAGCCGGATCCGCAGGCAGCCAGAGCTTTTGGCAGAATTAAACAATAAAAATATAACTTGGGCAACACTCTTAGTAGGTAGATCCCTCATTAATGGTCACACCCCATAGATAGATCGAAGCGGCACAGAGATTTAACTGTGGTCGGCGTTGGCGTTTGAGTCCTGGTTTCACAATATTCAAATTCGGGCGATCGGGATGTGTAAAATAGGCATTGCGGTCAGGTTAAATATACTTTTAGCTGTCACTCCATAATCGGCTAAAAATATAGTTAACAACTGTCAACCATCTGAAGTGTAGTATAATATACAGATATTAGAATTAAAGTGCGATCGACTATGCTTACTCTATCTCCCGAATTAAAAGAAAGGTTAGCAACTCCGCTCAAAATCGGCGATTTTGAAGTTAAAAGCCGCGTCCTGCAATCGCCCTTATCCGGCGTTACCGATTTGGTATTTCGCCGCCTGGTGCGCCGCTACGCGCCGGATTCGATGATGTACACGGAAATGGTGAACGCTACGGGTTTGCACTACGTGAAGCAACTGCCGAGAATTATGGAAGTTGACCCGAACGAGCGCCCGATTAGCATTCAATTGTTTGACTGCCGGCCGGATTTCTTGGCAGAAGCGGCGCAGAAAGCAGTGGCAGAAGGAGCGGATACTGTTGATATTAATATGGGGTGTCCCGTTAACAAAATTACTAAAAACGGCGGCGGTTCTTCCCTGCTGCGAGACCCGGAAACGGCCGAGGCAATTGTGCGGGCTGTTGTGGAAGCGGTAGATGTTCCTGTCACGGTTAAAACTAGGATTGGTTGGACTGACAAAGAAATTAATATTTTGGAATTTGCCAAGCGGATGGAAGATGCGGGAGCAAAAATGATTACCGTGCACGGTCGCACTCGCTCGCAAGGTTACACCGGCCCGGCAAAATGGGAGTGGATTCGCCGCGTGA
Organism: Microcoleus sp. Pol12B5; assembly: GCF_036701335.1. Classification (NCBI taxonomy): domain Bacteria; kingdom Bacillati; phylum Cyanobacteriota; class Cyanophyceae; order Oscillatoriales; family Microcoleaceae; genus Microcoleus; species Microcoleus sp. Pol12B5. The sequence continues at coordinate 158,076 of NZ_JAUBQQ010000003.1, forward strand.
AAGAAGTTTTATCGATTCCAGTTATTGCCAACGGGGATATTTTTTCAGTAGAAGCAGCTATGCGATGTCTGGAAGAAACCGGCGCCGATGGAGTGATGTGTTCGCGGGGTACTTTGGGCTATCCTTTTTTGGTTGGAGAAGTTGATTATTTCTTGAAAACTGGTGTGGAAAAGATAGCTCCGACACCAATTGAACGTCTCGAATGTGCTAAGGAACATTTGCGGGCTTTGTGGGAATATAAAGGTGAAAGCGGTGTTTGCCAAGCGCGCAAGCACTTAACCTGGTATGCTAAGGGTTTCCCCGGCGCTGGGGAATTGCGGGGCGTGTTGGCTGTGGTAGAAACGGTTGAACAAGGTTGCGATTCGATCGATCGCGCGATCGAGCAATTGCCCGCATAAACCTTAGCCGCAGATGTCAGCTAGGGATTACAGAAACAAAATTTACCTCTGCGGGCTAAGATTTAAGACACAGTTAAAAATTTGTGTGTGGGGGAAAGCATGGATTCCTTAAAAGGGCGAGATTTATTAAGTCTGGCAGATTTAAGCATTGACGAATTAAATTATTTGCTAGATCTAGCAGCCAGTTTAAAATCGGGAATGGTCAAGCTGAAACGCAATAAAGTTCTCGGCTTGTTATTTTCTAAAGCTTCAACGCGAACGCGGGTAAGTTTTACGGTGGCAATGTATAAATTGGGAGGGCAAGTGATTGACCTCAATCCCAACGTTACACAAGTCAGCCGCGGCGAACCGTTGGTAGATACAGCCAGGGTTTTAGACAGATATTTAGACATTTTGGCGATTCGGACTTTTGAGCAAAAAGATTTAGTAACTTTTGCCAACTATGCGAAAATTCCTGTAATTAATGCACTGACAGATGACGAACATCCATGTCAAGTGCTGGCGGATTTAATGACAGTTAAAGAGTGTTTTGGCAAGTTGGAAGGGGTGACTTTGACTTACTTGGGCGATGGCAATAATATGGCTAATTCGCTGATGTTGGGCTGTGCAATGACGGGAATGAATGTAAGAATTGCTTGCCCTCAAGATTTCCAGCCGAATGCTGAGATAGTGGAAAAAGCTAAGAATATTGCTAATGGAAAAACAGAAGTTACTGTGACGGCGGACGCAGAAGCAGCAGTGAAGAATGCTCAAGTGATTTATACTGATGTTTGGGCGAGTATGGGACAGGAAGAGGAAGCAAAAATCAGGATTCCTTTGTTTGAACCATATCAGGTAAACGAACAATTGCTGAAGTTAGCAGATAAGAATGCAATTGTATTGCACTGTTTGCCCGCACACCGGGATGAAGAGATTACCGATGCAGTGATTGAAGGCAGTCAATCGCGCGTTTGGGATCAGGCAGAAAATCGGATGCACGCTCAGCAAGCTTTGCTGGCTAGTATTCTAGAAAGCGATTAGGAAGTAGCTAAAAATTAGTCTGTCGGGGGATGAAATCGACCTGCTCGCTACTTTTTGCAGACCGCTTCCGTTATCATTTCAGTTGAACCAGGATTATTTGCAGCCAGCCTGTAATTATCCGTTTCAACCATGATTAGTAGCAATCTCTTAAGTAAAAGAAATGAATCACATCACTACGACAGACTTACTCGAAAATCTCAAATGGCGATATGCCACCAAACAGTTCGATCCAGCCAAAACAATTGATCCAGAAATCTGGACAGCTTTAGAAGATGCGTTAGTGTTAACACCATCTTCTTATGGGCTTCAACCTTGGAAATTTCTGATTATTACCAGCTCGGAACTTAAAGAACAGCTCAAACCCCTCTCCTGGAATCAGTCACAGGTTACTGATTGCTCTCATTATGTCGTGTTCGCGATTAAAAAGCATCTCAGTGCCGAGGATGTCGATCGCTTTATAGCTCGCACTGTCGAGCTGCGGGGCGGGACTGTAGAGGCAATGGCAGGATATCGGAGTCTAATCGTCAGGGACTTGGTTGATGGTGGCCGCAGTTTTAATATTAATGACTGGTCAACGCGCCAAACTTATATTGCACTGGGCAACTTTATGACCAGTGCTGCATTGCTTGGTGTTGACACCTGTCCAATGGAAGGAATTGAACCTGTCAATTACGATCGCCTGTTGGGTCTTTCTGCAAAAGGCTTTACTACCGTCGTAGCTTGTGCGGCTGGCTATCGCTCTGAAGCAGATAAGTATGCTTCACTCGCAAAAGTAAGATTCCCTAAGTCAGAAATCTTAGAAACTTTATAGAACCCATTTGGTGTCTTCTTGAGCGAACTATATGGTTTTGAGGGGAGCGTTTTACCAGAGGATTTAATACCAGAGTCAGGACTTTAAGCTAACAGGCATCAAACCAGATACAACCTAGATACCTCAAAGGCTTGTGAGACAACAAAAAGATCCTAAATGGGTTCTATAAACCCGGGATACACTGTAAGTCGATGGCAATAGCGCACCTCGGTGCACCCTAAAAAGATATTAAGAGGCTCCGAAATTCACTTTTGTGACTTCACCTGCGACAACATTAACAGTTTGTTGAATCTGACTACCGTCAACTTTCAACTGATAAGTTCCCGGAGAAAGCTCGATCGCCCCAAACCATCCTTTACCATCGGCGCGCAGTTGACGCACCTTGCCAGCAGCATCGATCGACTGCAATGTCAAGCTGGCACCGTCGCAAGTTTGAGCGCACCGCTGCAAATTTCCAGTGATCGCACCTGTAGTCGGTCGCGACTTCCAAGGCATATCGGGAACCGCTGCTGCTGTCGCCCACACAGGCTGAGTTTCATAGGTTTTGCCCGTCGCAGCATCAACGTATTGACTCGGCTGCGAAAGCGCGGTGTAAAACAAATCGTTGCTTTGGGGAACGTATTTCCAAGGCTGGCGGGGCAAATCACCGCTACCGCCCGATCGCAGTTCCACATTCGTGTAGACGTTGCTGCTAGCGTAGGAATACAGCACCGTACCTGCGACGTGATTTCCTTTCGCAGACGGCTGTTCGGCGCGACGAATCTGGCCTAGAGTATCTTCGATGTAGTTGAGGTAATTGCCGGGGCCGATCGCAATTTGGCGGTTGTACTGGTGGTCTTTGGCGTACTCGATCCAGTTGTCGTAAGCGAGTTTTTGCGATCGTTTGTACTCGCGCTGGTAAGTCATCGGCATCGCCATGTCTACGATCCCTTCCTCCAGCCAAGCGCGCCAATCTTGCAATACTTCTTTGTAAGGCTGCGTTTGATACCACCCTGCATCGTTTTTCGGGCCGTCTCCCCAGGCGATCGTGGCGGCGGTAATTTTAACGCGCGGTTTAATCGCAAGGCTTTCTACATAAAGCTTCCGCACTAAATTTGTCACCTGATCGCGCCGCCACTGCATCCACACGGGATCGGTGGGTGCGGGTTTGCCCGATCGACCTGTTTGCTGATTGAAACGGGCGATCGCAGTCGGATTATAGCCCCAAGTCGGCCCGCCGTAGCGCACGTAATCCAACTGTACGCCGTCCACATCGTAGCGCTTCAGCAAGTCCAAATAGACGGAAACAGTATAATCTACGGCGTCTGGATGGCCGGGATCGAGGAAACCGGGTGATTCCCCCCCGTAAGTCAGCATTGCCCAATTGTCGCTGCCCGGGGCCGAAGGCCCGTGTTGTTGCCAAACGTGACCGGCGGGAAGTTTGCTGCCCGAAACCACTGGCAGCGTCACCATCCAAGCGTATACTTCAATGCCTGCGGCGTGGGCTTTGTCAATCACATCTTGCAGTGGATCGAAACCCGCCGGAACGTTGGGATCGAGGGTGCGGGGTTCGATCGCACTCGTGTAAAAAGCATCGCCACGGCGGCGGACTTGGGCGACGATCGCGTTGGCATTGGCCCGCTGCGCGTCTGCGATCAATTTTGTGACTTCTTGAGGGGTTTTGAAGCCGGGGTTGAAGGCGTCCACCCAGAAGGCGCGAAATTCGGCGGTTTGGGTTTGCGGGGGCATAGTTGCGCTCGCGCGGGATGGGAAGTTGGAGAACCAACCAGGAGTCAGCAGAAAACTAATTGTTAAGCCAATCAGGAACAAGCTTGACAAAAAGAATGTTTTGGTATTTCGCATCAGAAATGTGTGAGAGAGCGTTTAACAGTCCTTTACGGACTTTTGGTTTGAGCGTCCGCTTGACATTTTCGCACAATGGTACATTAAGTGGGCAGATCGGTAAATAGTTGAGTAATACCGCTGGGAGAGTCGAGAATGAGATTAAAATTGACCTCGGCAAAATGGGCGATATTTTCCGATCTTTCAAGATAGCGGTTGAGCCAGTAAATTGAATCCGCTACACCACTTAACATAGTTTTACAGGCTAAATACGGTTTTAATGATTTTCATTTTGGCTGTATCAATGCCGCATTCAAGTTTGGAAATTGGACTGAGGGTTTTCCACTTGCCTTTATTGGCGGTGAAGATAGCATCGGCTGTTTTTTCGGCATCAATCTTATCAAAGCCTCCTATTTTATTAGTTGATAAGTAATTGAGACGATCTAAAATTTCATCTCTTGAGGCACGTTTCAGGCTAACTGCTTGAGGAGGAGGAGGCGGCGGCGGTGGCGGTGATATAGAAAATACTTTAGCAATAAAATCTAATCTCGCCTTAGTCAAACCACATTGTAACTTAGTCAGGGGGGTGAAATCTGACCATTGCTCGCGGTTAGAATCTACAATTTTATTTGCCGTTTCAACTGGTTTTACATTCTTCCAATTATGCTCCTTAACTAAGTATTTAAGTACAGCTATAATAGTATCTTTTGATGCTGTACTCAGATTGACTTGGGGATTTGCTTCTCGCGCTAGAATCTTGGCTTGTTCAATATTTGATGGTTTTGGGTCAATGACAATACACCATACTAAATCTAATTTGGCTTGTTGAGCTACAGCATAGACAAAGTGATTGCTCACAACTTGATACTGATAGTCGCCTGTTTCTTTAACGATAATCGGAATCCAATTGCGATTACCTGCTTGCAAGACGGCTTCGGCGGCTCCGGCAATGATAAACTCTGACTCAGAGCATGGTTCTGCTGACTCAATTTTAGATAAATTCAAGTGCATTAACTTACCGATGTTCTCAGAATTACTCATACAAAAAATACTCCTTCGCTAATTTTAAGTAATATTCAGCGGCTTTTTTGTGTTGAAAAACCGCTGGTTTTCGAGAAAAAGCGGCAGTTGAAACAACTTCATATTCTGGAACTGTGAATATACTTTTATCGCTCACCGCTTTTGTATATTTAGGCCAATAATAGGGTAACAAATTAGGATCTTTAATATAAGTGTCTCCTTTCTTAACTGTAATAATTGCTTCAATTTCTGCATTGGCTCTTTTTATTGAAGCCTCTGTTTCTTTATGTCTATTGAAAAAAATCGGCAACGCAATAGGGCCACCGTCCTGCCTAAGCTTCTTAACTTCAGGTAAGAATTCTTTAATAACTTTAGCAGCATTTTTCAAAGATGAAAAGTTATTGTGTTCTGTTGGCATGAGGATTACATCGGAAGCTCTCACACAGCTTTTACTAAAAAAAGTCCAGTTCGTAGGTGCATCAATTAAGATGTAATCATAATTACCAACAAAAATCTCAAGCAAATCTCGCAGCCTTGCTGAACCTTTCTCAATTTTTGATTCATAATCATGAGTCATGAACTTCGATAATCCTGAATCAGAGGGGATGACATCAAACACCTTAACTAATAGACCTGCTTTATTCTTCACATTAAATGCTTGAAGAGTTTCTTTAACATTAAGTGCTGTCTTAATCAGGCAATCAGATAGTTTGACTTTTCCCTCCTGTAAGCCTAATGAATCTGTTAAATCTCCTTGTTGTGGATCGAAGTCAACAACAAGCACTTTTTTATGATGTTGTCGAAGAATCGCAGCCAAGTTGATTGTAGTTGTAGTTTTTCCCACACCTCCCTTATCATTATAGATGCAAATTGTTAAAGCTTTGGGTGCGTTTTCCAGCAAGTTCTTAATTTTAGTAATAATCTCAATGATATTATCTTTGGTTATCCTCATGCAGTCAGTAGCAGGCAATACGATTTTACCATGTTTGCGGAATAGCTGGATATCTGTTGAGTTAGTAATTATACCCCATTGAGATGTTTTGCATTTAGGAGCAAGAAGATAACCTGTTATCTGTTCTTTAGCTTTTTTGTACATGGGAGTACCTTCTGCTAAGTTAATGATGGCATTTCCTGATACTCTCCCTTTAACTTCAATGATTAAGTATGGGTCAATCTTAGCCACGGAAAATTTATCCTCATCGTGATTCTTGCGAGCAGCAAAATCAGCAGGACCCTTCCCTGTTTTAAACTGTTGTACCCACTCATCAGATGTGAATCCAAGTGCATTTAGAAGGCGTTTGACAAATCGATCTTCGACTTCTGGCTCTTCTGCATTCTCTGAAATACTATCTAAAACTTCGTTCCAGTTGATAGTTGTCATAACTTAGACCTAGATACTTAAGTAAAATCATAACGCTTGGTTTCAGTTTGTGTCATCGTTAGCTACCTCCCGCTCTAGCTATATGAACAGTCAACATACTTTTGGATAAGTTATATATTTTCTAGTGCGCTTGACATTTTTGCACATCGGTGCAATTTTGGGCGAAAATAAACTGAACAGACGATCGCACTTTTTGAACAAATGATAGTACCGCACTTTCAAACGCTAGCCCTTCCGGGTAACAGCTACTCAACTGCAAGCAATTTACTCGATCGAGTAGATGGCTGGCGCCAAGAAGCAACCCGAAAGTTGCAGCAAAGCCAGAGAGGAGAAAAAGGACAATTTTTAACACCTTCCTCAGTCGCAAGTTTGATGGCGAAAATGTTTGAATTTAACTGTCCCGATATATCGCTTTTAGATGCCGGGGCTGGTATTGGTTCCCTGTTAGCAGCCGTTGTTTGCGAACTTTGCCAGCGCCCAAACAAACCGCACAGCCTGCACGTTACAGCTTATGAAATTGACCTTATTTTGATAGAATACCTCAAGCAAACTTTAGAATTGTGCAGTATTGAATGTCAGCATTTTGGGATATCTTTTACCTGTGAGGTTCGCGAAATAGATTTTATTCAAGACAGCGCCGATATCTTGCAGCCCAATCTATTTACACAACCAGTAAAACGGGAATTTACCCATGCAATTATCAATCCTCCCTATGCCAAGATAGACGCTAAATCCCAAGCCCGCACCTTGCTGCGTTCTATAGGACTAGAAACCAGCAATCTCTACGCTGGCTTCACAGTTGCTGCTGCTCACCTGCTCAAACCAAACGGTGAATTAGTGTCGATTACTCCCCGCAGCTTTTGCAACGGTTTATACTTTCGAGATTTCCGCAAAGTATTCCTTCAAATGATGGCTTTACGCCAAGTACACATCTTTGAATCCCGACAGTTGCCCTTTCGCGATGATGCGGTGCTGCAAGAAACTATTATTGTGCGCGCCACCAAACAAATAGAACAGCCAGATACTGTACTAATTACCTCAAGCAGCAGCGCGGGCGACGACCTGGTTTTGTCTCACCAACTGCCCTATACCGCCCTAATTAATCCCAAAGACTCCGAGCAATTTATTCGGATTTTACCGGATTCTGTCAGCCAGAAAGTAGTCGAGCAAATGGCTCAATTTACTTGCACCCTAGAGGGATTAGGCTTGACAGTTTCAACCGGAAAAGTTGTAGATTTTCGTGTTCGCTTTGACTTGCGACTCAAACCTGAGAACGGTACAGTTCCGCTGATTTATCCCGCACACTTCTCGGCTGGCGGTGTTGAATATCCCACAGCAACGAGAAAGCATCAAGCTTTAGCTGTCACGGAAAAAACTGCTGCACTCCTCGTACCTAACGAACATTATGTTTTGAGCAAGCGCTTCTCCTCAAAGGAAGAGAAAAAGCGAATTGTTGCAGTTGTCTGGGATGCCACTAAAATTAATAGTTATAGCGTGGGTTTTGAGAACCATTTGAATTACTTTCACCAACAGGGACGCGGATTAGACCTCACCCTGGCGCGGGGATTGGCCGTTTATCTAAATTCGAGCTTGGTAGATGCGTTTTTTCGACTGTTCAACGGACACACTCAAGTTAATGCTACGGATTTACGCAATTTGAAGTATCCTAATCTAGAGCAATTACTTTTACTTGGCGCTCAAATAACAGAAATATTTCCTACACAGCGGGAGATTGATAAACTTGTCGAGAGACAACTGCTGAACGCGACCAATCCGTTAGAAAATAGCCCAATCACAATCAAGAACCGTATTGATGAATCTCTAGAAATACTTGCAGCGCTGGGTTTTCCAAAAGGTCAGCTTAACGAACGTTCCGCCTTAACCCTTCTGGCTTTGCTTGACCTCAAGCCAAAGGAAGCTTGGGAATTGGCAAAATCTCCCCTTCGGGGAATCACACCAATTATGGAATTTATGGAGCAGCAATACGGTAAAAAATATGCACTAAATACGCGGGCAACTGTGCGTCGCCAAACGGTGGATCAGTTTCTAGATGCAGGTTTAATTGTTGTTAATCTTGACAGTCTCGAACGTCCGGTGAATAGTGCAAAAACTGCATATCAGATAGAAGAAAGTGCTTTGGAATTGCTGCGAACTTATGACACTTCTGACTGGGAAAAGAATGTTTGCGCTTACCTCGTTCATTTTAACGGAGAAAAATTATTGCAGGCTAATTCAAAAAATAAAAATAGTTTTGAGTATGAATGATGCTAAAATGCACTATTTATATGGCTGCCGCTGGCATCGGAATGGCATATACTGTGAGGCCAGGGGTTGAATTGACCGGAATTGTCGATCGCACTCAGTAAATCAAATAAGTAACTAGGTTAAATATCTCTGCAATGGAAAAAAAGCATAACGCTGGATTGTGGGTATCAGTATTATACTTCGCTCAAGGTCTCCCTTACACCGTCGTTAATTTAATGTCGGTGATTTTTTTGAAAGGTATGGGAACCAGCAACGAATTGATCGGATTGACAAGTCTTTTGTCTTTTCCTTGGGTTTTAAAAGGTTTGTGGGGGCCCGTTGTTGATTTGTATTCCACGAAACGCAAATGGATTTTAACAACCGAAATCATTTGTGCTTTCCTGTTTGCTTTCCTGGCTTTTGGCGTATTAACGCCCGCACCGATTATTATATCGCTTGTTATCTTTACCGCGATCGCCTTTGTGTCAGCTACTCACGACATCGCCATTGACGGATTTTATTTAAACACTCTAAATAAAGACCAACAAGCACTATTTGTCGGGGTTCGCAACACGGCTTATAGAGGTGCTGTCATTGCCGGTAGCGGTTTATTGGTGTTCTTAGCCGGGAAACTGGCCGAAAACCATTTAGTCACCGGGAATACAGGCGACACCAAAATATATCAAAACATTCCACTGTCATTTTTCGGTTCGGATTTTAGCGTGTCTGCGCTTAACTACGGATGGGCGACAGCCTTTGGCATTTGTGCAATTATGTTTGTGCTGATATATCTCTTTCAGCGGTGGTATCTTCCCTATCCTCGAAATTACGATCTGGAATCCGACACGCCCCAACAAAGAACCAGCTTTATCGAAGCATTCAAAACCTATTTTCAGCAAGATAAAATAGGTTGGATTGTGGCTTACGTCTTGATTTTTCGCTTGGGCGATGCCTTGACGTTTAAAATGGCTCCGCCATTTTTGATGGATAAAGTTGAGAAAGGAGGATTAGCAGTTTCTACGTCGGATATGGGCTTATTATCCGGTACTTTAGGGGTAATGTTTCTGTTAATTGGAGGGTTGCTAGGCGGCTATTTGATTGCCAAACAAGGATTGAAAAAATGGATGTGGCCGACGGCTATTCTGCAAAATTCAACTAACGTGCTGTATTGGCTGTTGGCAATAAATCAACCGGGGATTGAATGGGCTTATGCTGTAAACTCGATCGAGCAATTTACTTACGGACTTGGCGTAGCTGCCTATACAGTGTTCTTGATGCGGACTGTCCGCCCTGAATACGAAGCATCTCACTATGCAATTACAACTGCTTTTATGGCCGCAGGAGTTCTGATTCCGGGCGTTTTCAGCGGCTACTTGCAGGCGAGTCTCGGCTATCAAAATTATTTTTTGATGAGCGCGCTGGCTGTGATTCCCGGTATGCTAACCATTTTCTTTCTGCCCCTAGACGATGAGAAAAAATTGGCATCCATGCCCAGGCCTGGACTGGACGATTTCGATTAATATCAAGTCCGGTGGCTATAACTCTAATATTCGGGCGGGTCTGGTTTACCAATGTCTGCACTACTTTTGGAGATTTCGGTCAACCCCTCCCTAGAGGAATATTGATGTTTGTAATCATGGAATGAGTATAAATCAATACACTTGGGTTAGCGCTTTAAGACGAATTTCATTTCACGTATTTATGAGAGTTCCAAACTTGTGAAAGGAAATCAGATTATTCTTATCCCAAGCGTATTGGAGTATAAATTATGTGCGCTTGCGTTCATAAAATAAGGACACAACATTGTTGTGTCCCTACACAATATCTGTATTGCCAGCCGCGAACTAAATCGCAATAAAATCACTAGCTGTTAGCGGACTACTTGGAATGCCAGGAATACTGGCAAGAACTTCGCCATTACGGGCCAGTTCAATCGTCGTTATAAAATCGCCTGCAGTAACTCTCACTTGGTTGAAGGTCAAACCTCCGCTCAAACCGATTAAATCTTGACCCTTTTGAAAGTCTACAAGTGTATCTGTACCGGCACCTGCTCCTAACACCAATACGTCGCGTCCAGCGCCACCAATTAAGAGATCCGCACCCATTGCGCCAATGAGTGTATCGTCTCCTTCTCCACCGCTCAAATTGTCATCCCCTTTGCCGCCTAATAGCCGATCGTTGCCGCTGCCACCGCTGATAATATCGTTGCCTTTGTTGCCACTGAGAGTGTCGTTGCCCCCATTGCCAGTGATAATATCGTCCCCTCCAAAACCTGATGCTGTATTGTTGGCATCGTCGCCGACTAAATTATTAATTTGGGATGGCTCTAGAGCAGTTTGCATTGCTGCAACGTTTGCTAAAAATGAGGCTCCCGGAGTGCTTCTTAATTGCTCTAAACTGCTGCGCGATTCCAGCGAGGTTGCCAAGTCGGGCAGTGTAAAGTCTACGCCAGCTAACAGCTCTAAATAATCGGAATCGGTGAAAGTGAAATCAGGGCGGCTCAACTCGTCTACAGAGATTTCTTTCTGAGTCAATCCGGGAGGTGGAGAAGTTAACAAACCGCTTTGCGTGTGCTTGTCCAAGACAAGTAGCGGGTTAATAACCGGGTTAGTAAATGTTTGAAGAACTACTTTTCCGGGGAGAAAAGCTTCTCCTCCCAAACTAACAAAATCCCCCTCAACTACGTAGTGAGTTACATTTTTTCCGGCACCGACTTTCTGCTTGAATGTATTGACGGTGCTCTGATCAACTCCAGGAGAATTAAAGGTGACAACATCTCCGATCGCAGATGTGAATTCAGTGGCGGCTAGTTGCGTTATGGCGCCGCCCAAGCTGTGTCCCAGAAGGTCTGGTTGCAAGCGGCTGGGGTTTTTGGTTGTATCTTGACTGATTTGGGTCAGCCAATTTCCTAATGCTTGTTTGTTGGCTTCAAATTGGTTAAAACCGGTGCCGCGCGGGTCTCCGTTAGCAAGATCATCTACGGGCGAGTCGGTGCCGCGAAATACTAAAACTGGCGGTTTGTCTGAGGTGGTGGAAATTAAGCCGATCGCATGAAATCCAGTTCCGGGATCGTCAAAGGTGCGATCGATTTGGTAGCCAGCAGCACTCAAGCCTGTTTGAACTAAAGTTTGAAACTGGGGCTGGTCATCTATGTAAGCAAGTTGCTTGGCTATAGTTTCGTAAGCGGCGGGGGAGGAGGGCATATTTTTTTATTTCCTGTCGTTTGAGGGGGAATTAGTTTTTAAGCTACTTAACTAAGTTTACTATAAACTTCGTTTATTGACCATATTAATTGGTCATTTTTATGGGTTTTTTAGGGGCAAATTGATAGAGATTTTTTAATACAAAAAAACTCTCTCTACAAAACCCATGCAGATTTTGCGCCACCAAAAATACCAATTTTGAGCACCCTAAAGCTATACAAAATCTACCCGCGTAATATCGCTGGCAACTACGCCTCTGAGAGTAGCAAGAATTTCCCCAGTAATCGGGATAGTAATTAAAGCTCCGTCAACACCTTGAGTTACTATAATTTGAGGAAAAGTTAGACCCCTCGACAGTGTAATTAAATCTTTACTATCTTGAAAATCTAAAATCACATCTGCTCCGCCGCCGGATTCCAATACAAAGCGATCGCGCCCCGCACCACCAATTAAAAAATCGTTGCCAAACTCGCCGGAAACCAAATCGTTTCCGTCGCCACCTTCCAAATAATCGTTATCTCTGCCGCCGTACAAGAAATCGTCGCCATCACCACCGATGATGCTGTCATTACCTCGATTGCCTCTGAGAGTATCGTTACCGCCGTTGCCGATAACTGTATCCTCTCCAGGGCCCCCCGTAGCAGTATTGCTACGAGCGTCGCCTGATAAATAATTCGGTTGTAAGGGAGCTAAACCGTATTGCATTTCTCTGATCAACTGCACAAAAGAAAATTCTGGTGCTGTTCTCAAACTCTCTGCACCGCCTCTGGTTCTGATGGCGACTGACACATTGGGCAGGGCGAAATTCATCGCAGCGATAAACTCGTTAAAATCTGAGTCGTTGTTATAAGCAAATTCGGGACTGTTTAATTGTTCTACGGAAATTTGCCTCTGCAAAAAACCCACGGGCGGAGTAGTTAACAAATTTTCAGTTCGATGTTTTGCCAAAACAGTTAAGGGATTAATACTCGGATCTGTAAAACTTTGGATAAATACTTTACCCGGAATAAATGCTTCACCAAACAAGCTGACGAAATCTCCGCTGACAATGTAGTGAGTGACATTTTTGTTGCCGACTCTGCCGAGATTTCTCCGAAAACTGGTGAATGTATTCGCGGAGACTCCCGGAGAGTTGAAAGTAAAAATATCACTGGTCAGAGATGTGTATTCGGTTGCTACAATTTGAGCGACTGCTCCGCCCCAACTGTGTCCGATGACATCGGGCAATAATTTGTTGGGGTTCTTACCAGTATCTTGACCGATTTCTGTGAGCCAATTTTTGATATTATCTTTGTTCTTTTCAAATTCAGGTAAACCAATGTCTCGCGAGTCGGAAAAGATAGCGTCGCCGTCGATGAAGTCTGTACCTTTAAATACGAGGGCTGGCGGGTTTTCGGGATTGGATGAACCGAACCCGATCGCATAAAAGTTTGTTTCTGGGTCGTCGAATATGCGATCGATATAGTAGCCATTAGTATCTAGGAAAGTCGAAATTTCATTTTGCGCGCTCGGCTTTTGATTCAAAAAAACAATTGACTTAGCCAGATCTTCATAAACAGCAGGCGAGGCACTCATAATATTAGATTTTCTGTTAGTTGGTATTTGCGATCGCTCAGGCTTGAGCTAATTGTCCAATGGCAGCAATTATAGCTGACAAGATTTGTATGGTACACTTGATAATATCAACTCAAGAATTAAGTTTTTGCGGTTATGGGTATTATTCGTCAATACATTGCTCCATTGATAGCGGTATTAGTATTTTTCGCGGCTCTGGTAGCAGTCAGTGCTCGCATCTTTTTGCCTGGTGACATGGCTGCCCCGGCACCGATTGAGGAAGCGATCCCTCAAAAGCAAGCGGCAGTAGTCAATCCAATGTTCTTGGGGCTAAATTATTCCGCTTTCCGTGTCCGCTGAGCTGATGTCTGCTCAACTAATACCGGGTTACTGGCTGCGATCGGGATCGGGACTCGATCGGGCAAAACTGGTAAAGTTTATGCACCGGACTTACCAAGAGCTTTACCCGGATGGGGAATTGGGACATTTGGCTCAAACTGTCGAGCAGTATTTTTCTAACCAGACGCCGGTTTGGTGGGTAGAGTGCCAGAAAAACAGCCAGGAAGAGGCAGAAATTTTGTCGGCGCTTCCCTCGCAGTATCTCAATCCCCAATCTCAGGCGCAAAATCTCCAATCGGTTGTCGGATGTTTGTGGTTGGGAAATGCGATCGACCAAACCACCGGAGAACGCTACGCTCACATTTTTTTGCTGTACGTAGCACCGGAACATCGCCGTCTAGGAGTCGGTGCAGCTTTAGTTATTCATGCTGAGAATTGGGCGCGGGAAAGAGGCGATCGGCAAATTGGTTTGCAAGTATTTCTGAGCAATCAGCCTGCGGTGAATCTCTATCAAAAATTAGGCTATCAAAGTCATTCCGTCTCGATGCTCAAGTCTCTTTGAAATATAAATTGTGCAGGTTGGGAATCAGGGCTAAAGTCCTGATTATGACGATTTCAGTCCTCACTACCAACTTAAGTAAAAGCAGAGATATTCGTTTGTAGTAAGGATTTTAGTCCTGATTCATCCCAATTATGAGGACTTCAGTCCTCACTACAAACTTAGGTGACAGCAATTATGAGGACTGAAGTCCTCGCTACCAACTTAGGTGACAGCAGAGGTATTTGTTTGTAGTAAGGTACTGCGCGCGCACCCTATCATTATTGACTGCTGACTGCTGACTGCTGACTGAGTTGCTTAGGAGCATCCTCTGTGCGGTAAAGTTTTTTTATGAACAATAACGACTACTCCAACGCCCTTGATACTGACACGGAACTGGAAAGCCCTTTGGATCAAATTTATGAATCCGAACCCCCGCTGCCAGATCCCGAGGAAATGCTGCCTTTGCTGGAATCCCCGGAACCTCAGCACCGGATGATTGCGGCGCGGGCTTTTTGCGAACTGCAGGACGATCGAGCAATTTCGCATTTAATTAATTTATTGAGAGACGGTTGCCCCTTGGTGCGGGTGAGCGCGGCTTATGCGTTGGGGCGAAATCCGAGCCCAGATGCTGTGGAACCGCTGATTCTTCAGCTCAACCGCGACTGGAACGGTTACGTTCGCAAAGGGGTAGTTTGGGCCCTGGGAAATTGCAACGACCACCGCGCTTTGCCATCTTTAATTGATGCTCTGAAAACTGATATTTCGGCGGTGCGTTTGTGGGCGGCGAGTTCTCTGGGTCAAATGGCCAAAGTTGGTTACTCTGTGGTGATTGCGGCGATTCCACCGTTGATTGAAGCGCTGCGGGGAGATACTGTATCTGCTGTGCGGAGCAACTGCGCTTGGGCGATCGGGCAACTGGCCCGCGAATTGCCGAATAATATAGTGTACGCTGGGGCGATCGACGGTTTGATTGAAGCTTTAGAAGAAGATGAAGATATGGGCGTGCGGGAAGATGCTAAATCTTCACTTTTGCGAGTTGGCGACCCGCGCGGATTGCAGATTATTGAAGATTTAGAAATGGAAGGACTTTTATGATTTAAACGCCCCCATTACCAATTACCCACTATTAATTATGCCTTTCATCAGTGCTAAAACAGATTTTGGTTTCAAAAAAATCTTTGGTTCGCCCCAGAGCAAGGAAATTTTGATTAGCTTCCTCAATGCAATGCTCTACGACGCACAGCCAACCATTGAAGACTTAGAAATTATTGACCCTTACGCCGCGCCAAGCGTTACTGGATTAAAAGACACTTACCTGGATGTTAAAGCCAAAATTACAGGCAACAAAACTGTGATTATCGAAATGCAGGTAATAAATGTAGAAGCTTTTACTAAACGGGTAGTGTACAATGCCGCCAAAACCTACGCAACTCAACTCAGACCCAGGGAAGGATACTCTAAATTAAATCCTCTGATTGCTTTAACAATTACAGATTTTATTCTGTTTGAAAATACCGAAAAGTTTCTCACCCATTTTGTATTTAAAGAACTCGAAGAAAACTTCGAGTATTATAACAGAGAAATTGAATTAGTATTTGTCGAACTGCCCAAGTTTAACAAAGAACTAGAACAAGTCGAAAACATAATTCAAAGCTGGGTTTATTTTATCAAAAATGCTCCCCTATTCGATGAAATTCCGGAAAAATTTGCATCAATTCCCGAAATTCAAACAGCTTTTTCCATCGCCAGCAGAACTAATTTAACCCTTAAGGAATTAGAGGAATTGGAAAAGCGGGAAATGTTTTTTGAAGACCAGCGCGGTGCTATTATTAAAAGTCGCAAAGAAGGCATAATTGAGGGGGAAACAGCATTAATCCTGCGTCTACTCGCGCGGCGCACTGGTGAAATACCACCAGAAATTCAAACTCGCATCCAGCAGCTATCTCCCCAACTATTGGAGGATTTAGGAGAAATCTTGTTAGATTTTACCCGTCAAGAGGATTTGATAGCTTGGTTGGAATCGGCTTCAGCATGAATTTATAACTTTTGTACTCCTGATACTAAATCAGGCTTTAATACCCCCTTTATTATTTAGTCGGCGCCGGCAGACGAGAGTTTGTTTAGTAGCGGTTTCAACCGCCGAGTTTCTAATCTAATAAGTCGGGTTCCCGGCGCACTATCATGTCATAAAGCGGTTGAAAGCTAAACCATCCCATGCGGTGAGACCCTACTTGCTGCTGTGTTAAACGCGCACATTCTGGCTTGATGAGAATTGGTTTTCCCACAGCTTCGGCCATTAACTGCGCTTGACAAGAACGTTCCATTGCAATAAACCACCAAGCTGCTTCATCTACTGTTTGACCTACTGTTAACAGTCCGTGATTTTGTAAGATAATAGCTTTTTTCTCACCTAAAGTTTTGGCGATGCGTTTAGCTTCTTCGATTTCCAAAACAACTCCGGTATAATCGTCAAATAAAGCTTGGTCTTCATAAAAAGAACAAGCATCTTGCGTCAGCGGGTCAAGCAGGCGACCCAAACTCGACCAACTTTTGCCGTAGGGAGAATGAGCGTGGGCTGCTGCGATTACGTCGGGGCGGGCGCTGTGTACTTGGGAATGAATGGCAAATGCTGCTTCGTTTACGGGTTTATTTCCTTCAACAACTTCGCCTTTGTGGTTGACTAAAATTAGGTCGCTGACTCGAATTAAACTAAAGTGCATTCCAAAAGAATTGACCCAAAAATGGTCTAGGTGTTCGGGGTCGCGGACGGTGATATGTCCGGCCACTCCTTCGCTGAATCCGAAGCGGGCAAATAATCGGAATGCGGCGGCTAAACGCTGTTTGCGGTGGCGGCGTTCTTCTTCAATAGAGTTGAACGTTGGGGGTTGAAAAGTGACTTTGGGGATTTTTATTGCAACCATAGATTTGGGAATTGGGAATTGGGCATTGGGCATTGGGCATTGTTGACTGTTAACCGTTGACTGTTGACTGTTAACCGTTAACTACTGACTACTGACTACTGAATTTATCTTCACTAAGGCGCAAACCTGCGATGTTTTTGCAGTCAAAGGTGGCGTTGTTACCGGGGCGACGTTCTATTAATTCGAGAATTTGCCCGGCGGGGTTTTGCAGAAACCACTGGGTTAATGAGCCGGAGTTTAGAGGATGCTCTGATAGCGGTTTAAAGTTTTTATTTTGCCATATCTTAGCAGCATTCTGCACGTTTTCAACTCGAATCGCGACGTGGTGAACTGCTTCTAATCCTCTTTCTTGCTGGAAGCGGTCTGTTTGGTCGCCGGCTGCGTGGGGCGCATCTAATACTACTAAGCCACCGGCTGGCATTAATAAGGTCATTAAATGCAGCCACAAGTCGGAGGGAACATTAATGTTTTCCGCACAAAAGTTAATCGGGAACAAGTCGGGGCCTTCAACTGTTTTGACGCCGAATGGGTAAAAAGATTTGGCGTAGTTTTCGAGTTCGGTGCGGCTAGGGAATGTGAGGACAAAGTGGTCGATCGCAACTTGTTCGTCGTACAGGTGTGTTTCAAACGTCCAGGTTGTTAAAAATTCGGGAGTGATAAATTTGGGGCTGAGTTCCAGCAAGCCATTTTTTTCGATGAAAGGGGAGTCAAAATGGCTGTCAAGGTTGCGATCGAACTCTAGGGTTTTTAGATTCAAGTTTTTCATGTATCTCACCCAATGTTAACTCCGCCAAACTGCGAATTTTGTCTACAATCTGAAGTTGACACACATTTGGTGCGCCTTAATTCAAAAATAACACAAAATTTAATACAGGCGAGCCGATCGCCCGATCGCAACTCCCAAACCTTTACAGAACAAATATTCCCCAATCTAAAATCTAAAATGGTATCATTTGCCGATCGCGTTCCCGGCCAACCACGCTGTAGTCCAGGCACTTTGGAAGTTGAAACCGCCCGTCACGCCGTCGATATCCAAGATTTCGCCAGCAAAGAAAAGTCCGGGACAGCGGCGGCTTTCCATTGTCTTAAAATCGACTTCTTTGAGGTTGACACCGCCGCACGTGACGAACTCTTCTTTAAAAGCGCCTTTTCCGGCAACCTGATATTCGCCTTGAACGAGTTCTTGCAGGAGGCGATCGAGGATTTTGTTAGATAAGTCGGCCCAGCGTTTTTGCTCATCAATGCCGATCGAACTTGTCAAGCGTTCCCAGAGGCGGCGCGGCACCGGAAACGGACAGCTAGACACAATCAATCGGTGCGACAACTGCGACTTAACCGCTAGCAGTTGCTGCCGCAAAACTTCCGCATTGTACTGGGGAAGCCAATTAATTAGAACAGAAGTCTTATAATGGCGATCGTGCAAAAATCTCGCACCCCAAGCCGAAAGTTTGAGTACAGCAGGCCCGCTTAAACCCCAGTGAGTAATTAGCAAAGGCCCGCTTTGTTCTAATTTAGCTCCCGGCAATTTCACCTTAGCATTAGGAACAGAAATTCCGGCTAAATCTTTGATTCTGCTGTCGGAAATATTAAAAGTAAATAGAGAAGGAACGGGCTGTTCTACAGTATTACCTAAATCTTTTGCCCACTTATAACCCGACGGATTGCTGCCTGTAGCGAGAAGAATGCGATCGCACTTAAAACTCTCCCCGGATTTCAATTCAATTTCAAACCTAGGGGCAGTGTCCCCTGGTTCGCCCTCTGCGTTATTCCCTGTTAATTTCTTTACTGAAACGACTGCATCACCAGTGCGAATTTTTACGCCTGCATCCTCAGCAGCCCGGATCAAACAGTTAACAATTGTCGCCGAATCGTCTGTGATCGGAAACATTCGCCCGTCTTCTTCTGTTTTCAACTTCACACCGTGACCTGCAAACCATTCTACAGTATCGCGGGGTTGAAATCGAGTAAAAGCACCGCGCAGAGCTTTCCCTCCTCTGGGGTAATTCTGCACTAAAACACCGGGGTCAAAACAAGCGTGAGTCACATTGCAGCGCCCGCCGCCAGAGATGCGAACTTTTGCCAGGAGTTGCCGGCCAGCTTCTAGTAAAGTGACGCGGGCCTGCGGGTAGGTTTTGGCACAGGTAATTGCACTAAAAAAACCAGCAGCACCGCCGCCAATGATTGTAATTTTGAGGATTTGATCGGACAAATTTTTTCTCGCTTATTCTGGTTCAAAATCGGATTTTGCCGCCCCGCAAGTGGGACAAACCCAATCGTCGGGGATATCTTCAAAGGGTGTACCGGGATCTATGCCTCCGTCGGGGTCGCCTACTTCTGGATCATAGACGTAATTGCAAACTGTACAAACGTATTTTTGCATTTGCTTAACTCAATTTTATATTGTAAGCCTATAGATTGTACTGGACAACGCAACTTAGTGCAATACCACTTTCAAAAAGTAATGCGACTTTCGGCCATTACCAAATTATTAAAAATTCAATTTTGCACAATTATAAAATCTCAAATCTCATTAAGCTTTACACAATTATAAAATCTCAAATCTCAAATCGTCAAAGCCTCTAGAACGGTAGTTCTAGAGGCGGGATTTTATTTTTTATTAGTTTGCTGCGATTGAAAGACTAGACTTTCGCTAAAGGCTTAGTCCAAACGCCGTTTTCATCTTCTTCGTACTGCTGGTGAATGGCGCTCCAAGCGGTGTGTTCCGCTTGTATCGAGTCGTTGCTTTCGTCAAATGCGGCGTTGTAGGATTCCATAAAGGTTTTTTGAGCAGCTTCCGACAGGTGCGATCGCACTTCTGGAGACAAGTCTGCCGGACTATTGCAGCGACCTTTGACGGCGCGCGGCAAGGTCATCTCGCTAATAGCTATCTCTTCCCCACCTGCACTTTCTAGCAAGAGTTGAAATTCGCCCGCACGGTCGGCAGGAACTTCTGCCATCACGAGAAATTCGCCTGCTTCAACGCGAGTTTGATAGATAGTTGCTTTCTCTTCGGGCATTCCCAAAGTGACTAAAGCGGAAACTAGACCCGCACCGGCCGAACCTGCGATCGCGCCGCTAGCTGCACCCAACAGTACCGCGCCCAGCGGGCCCGCCGATACTACTGCACCGACAAAGGGAATAAACAGCACACCGACGCCTGTTAGCAAACCCAAAAAAGAACCGAATAAGGAACCAAAAATCGCCCCGCTTCGCAGACCGCCTAATATCACATCTTTTTTAGTAATAAAGCCGGCAATTTTAGTTTTAGATTGAAAGTTTTTTCCCATTACTGAGATGTGGTCGCGGGAAACTCCGCGATCGAGCAACCGCCGAATTACGCCGTCTAATTGTTCTTCTTCCTTAAATACGGCTGAAACTGTGCGTTCGGCTAGGTATTCCTCTGTCATTTTTCCTCCTTGAGGGTTTCTCGATTAGTTATGCTGGTTTTTAGTATAGGAAGACAGTGTAGGGCGATCGCATCAACCGCGAGATAGAGGTCGATGCGATCGGATATAGTTTGAGGCTCTATCAAAAGAGTTAAGGGATTTTTCAAGGACGGATTACTCATCTATTACAGATAGTTATTTAGCTCTCATATAACCTTACAAATATTCTCATTATATTTTATTGTAACGCTTTAACTTTTATTGTTTGTTCAGATTGATCGGACTCACAATCAGCCTTTCCTGCTGCTATATCCGCGTCAATTTTGTCTTGATTAGCCTAAGAGTAGGCTAGTAAACCATAAATTTATATGGGCGATAAAGTCAAGTGCGGTTTTTCATCCATGATTTGTTCTGGAGTGAGCGCAGCATTAAAATCAATAGCAATATTTTTTACGGTAATTCCGGTTTTGGCGAGGCGCTGGTGGCTGCCGCAAGTTCCCGGCCTGCTGACAATTAGCGTTCCAATATCAACGGCAGTTGTCATATTTACCTAGATTGAGTTAACTTTATTCTATTGTAACGCAGCTTCATTTCTACCCGATCGCACTTTCGCAACATTAACCAATGCCATTAGCACCCCTGTTTCCTGTCGTTCATCCCATCCTCAAATCTGCTTTTCCCGGATGTCTGTGGACGGGAGATATCAACAGCCGAGAAATTGCCCTCACATTTGACGACGGGCCGCACCGTCAGCACACACCTCAACTGTTAAAAATTTTAGATAAATACGACATCAAAGCTAGTTTTTTCTGGCTGGGTTTTTGCGTTGACAGGCATCCAGAAACGGCTAAAGAAGTGTACGATCGCGGACACTGGATCTGCCTCCACGGCTACCAGCATATATCGTTTCCCAAACTCAAAACCCACGAACTCAAACAAAGTTTAGAAGACACACAGAAAGCAATTGCCAAAGCTTGCGATTTAGACCCAAAATTAATCCTGGACGTGCGGCCACCCAACGGCATTTTTACGCCGCGAACATTAGAGTTATTGCAACAGTGGGAATATCGCCCTGTAATGTGGAGTGTTGTCCCGGAAGATTGGGTGCGGCCGGGGGTGAGAAAAGTTATTAGTCGCATCGTGCAGCAAACAGAAAACGGATCAATTATTGTACTGCACGACGGATATTGCGGCGGTGAAGATGTTGCAGCTTCTGCTGATAAAATAATTCCATTGCTTTTGTATAAAGGTTACAAATTCGTGACAGTCGATCGACTGTGGGAACAGGCAAACATTCAAATAAGAGGAAATTAAGTTAATGACAAAAAGACAGTTTATTGCATCTCTTTGTTTGGTAAGTGCCGGATGGGCGATCGAGCTTTCTCCTGCTTCGCTCAGTGCTGAAACTCCACTTGTAGTTCAGCAGCCAGCCCGTGGCTTATCCGCGCCTGCCCCTAGCTCGAAAACCCCGCAAGTGGAACTGCTAAATCCGGGAGTTGAACCCCGACAGCAACTACGTTTGAAACCAGCTATCAATGTCAAAGAAATAACTGTGATGACCGTCAAAATGAATATGGACATATCCGCATCTGGTCAGTCTTCGGCTGCGGCTAAAATTCCTGTATCGGTGATGACTTTCGAGACCAAAGTCACTAAAATTGATTCCAACGGCGATATTTACTACGAGTTTGCTTACACTAATGCAAATATCGTCGGTGATACTGGCAATACCCAGCCCGCCGCCCTAAATGCCATGCGTTCTGCACTCAAAAACATCGTGGGAGTGAAAGGATCTTTCATCATGGACAATCGCGGTTTTCATAAAGGAGGCGACATTATTTTGCCCGCAGGAGCTGACAATAACGTCAAACAAATGGTTCGACAAATGTCTAAATCTCTAGAGCAACTCGGTTCGCCGCTGCCTGCCGAAGCCGTCGGAAAAGGAGCCAAATGGCGCGTTTCTTCTTCTTCTGGTTTCAGTGGCATGAATGTGAATGACATTGCTACCTATGAATTGGCTAGCTGGCAAGATGGAGTTGTCTCTATGAATGTAAGTATAGAGCAGCAAGCAAACCCCCAAAATATTAGCTCTCCTCAACTGCCTGCTGGAAGTACATTAACCCTAAAATCTTTTAGTTCTCAGGGTCGGGGAAAAGTTACAGGACGGTTAGATAGATTAATTCCTTTTCGCGCTACTGTGTCTATTAGTTCAAATAGCGAAATGAGTGCTAAAAATGCTGGCAGTTCTGAAGAATTAACAATCACAACAAAAATGGCGATGGAGATGACTTTAGAGTCGAAGTAACCTTTATTATAGGAACTCGAAAAATTAGGGACACGGCAGTGCCGTGTCCTTGGTCGCGGGGAAATTTTTAAGAAATGGTATTAAATCGGGTTAATATACCTGATATAGCAATCCTTGCAGGAGTCGTAAATTTTTTACCCCACCCCAACCCTCCCCGAACCCGCGCGGAGAAAGTAAGAAATTCACAAATAATGCGAGGATGGCTATATATAAAGTATAAAGTTTCCTAAAGTTTCGATCGCCAATTTGTAAGTAGAGGAGTCTGTTCTATGATTCGATCGCACAGACGGCAAGCTATTATCGGTTTAGTGGTAGCCCTAGTGATAATCATCGGGAATTTAATGTTTCCGGGCATGAATGTAGCGCCGGCATTTGCTCAAGCCAAATTTAAGGATGTTAACGACCATTGGGCGCAAGGTTGCATTGAGGAGTTAGCACAGAAAAAAATCATCAGTGGCTACTACGAAGACGGCACTTTTCGCCCGAATCGCCCCGTCAGCCGCGCTGAGTTTGCGGCGATGGTTCGCATGGCTTTTCCCGATGCCAAAACCGTCCGAGCTCCGATCGACTTTGCAGATATTCCTACAAATTACTGGGGTTTTAAAGCAATTCGAGAAGCTTATCAGACGGGTTTTATGTCTGGATACAGTGGCAGTATCTTTAACCCGACTTTGAATATTACCCGCTGGCAGGCTTTGGTAGCTTTAACCAGCGGCTTGAAATATACACCTACGGGCTCGGCGGCTGAGATTTTGGATGCGACTTTTGAGGATGCGCCACAAATTCCCGAACTAGCCAGAAGTGCGATCGCCGCCGCCACAGAAAAACAACTTGTGGTGAATTATCCGGCTGTTAAACAGCTAGAACCTACTCGGAATGCTACTCGCGCCGAAGTCGCAACTTTTTTCTGTCAGGCGATCGCCAAACCCGGTCAAACTGCCTTAGTTCCTACCCAATATATCGCCCAAGTTCCGCCGAATATCGGCCCGCCGAGAACAACAGAAACTTCGGAAGCGGGGAAAGTTCGGGCGGAAGTTTCTTTCGTAAAAGAAGCAGAAAATGCTAAAAATCTCCGCATCAGAATTATCCGCGACGGTAAAACTTTATTAGAAGAACCCGTGCTGATTCCGACTCGCTCTCTAGTAGATAATCCCGACCAAAGAGCCAGCGAAGAAATATCAGAAGGACGTTTTTTATCGCTGCGAATCCGTGATTTGGACGGGGACAAGGAACCGGAAGTGCTGGCAGATTTAGTGTCAATCAAAAGCGGCGTCCGCTGCTGCAATTATTCGTTTATTTACCGCTATGACTCTGCTGCTAAAAAATACAGTCATCTCAAGCATTTCTGGGGCAATGTGAGTTACGAAATAGTCGATTTTGGCAAAAATGATATCCCAGAGTTTAAGAGTCAGGACGGCAGATTTTCCGAGGCTTTTACAAATTATGCTGATTCTCGCTTTCCGCTACAAATTTGGCAGTACCGCCAAGGTAAAATGCAAGATGTTAGCAAACAGTATCCGGTGGAAGTATACACGAATTCTGCTGAGCTTTGGCTGGAATCTAACAAGCGTCTGAGTGAAGATGGGGAGGTAAAAGGGGTGTTGGCGGCCTTCATGGCGAACAAGTATGTCATGGGCCAGGAGGCGGAAGGTTGGCAGTTGTTGGAGAGGGTTTATCAAGGACGCGATCGTACTCAATTCTTTGGGAAGTTGCGGGAGTTTTTGGTGAGTACGGGTTATGCTAGTAAGTAGACTTCGAGGTTTTTAACCGCAGATGAACCCGGAGAAACGCTGATAATATCTGTAGGGGTGGGTTTGAATAATAATATCTAATTCCTGTTGACAATATTACTAAACCCGCCCCCCTACAACAGATAACCCACGTCAATTATTCATCGAATTTCTCGTCACATATTAATTTGTTTAAATAAACTAAATTTCCTCACAAGGTGTGAAGAAATGCAAAGGGCTGTCGCTTTTTAGACCCTAAGCTAAAATAAATACAAAACCTCAGACATTTAATTACTTAAAATGGTATATCCATCTGCACCTTGGAATCTGCAAGGTTATGCTGTTCAGACTTTACAATTGGTAGATGTGGCACGAGTGCGCCCCTTGGTTCCCTCTGAATTAGAAATCATCTCTTTATTGCCCGGAAAAACCCTAGGTGGCATTTATATATCCTCCTACGGGTTGGGTTCGGTGATGGAATACAATGAGTTAATTGTAGTTAGCGCGATCGCCAATTATGCTGGAAAATGGGGCGCTTGGATTTCCCACATCTACGTAGACAATCCTAACTCGGTAGCCGGCGGGCGCGAAATTTGGGGACTTCCTAAAGAATTAGCTCAATTTAGTTGGGAAGGTAGCGATTCGGTAAAGGCAGCACCGCTAGGCTACCGCGTCATAGTTCGCCAAGGAAACCGTCAACTGTGCAGCCTCAATTACAGCCAGCAAACTTTAGCTTTCCCGCTGCCTTTTAGCGGAAATGTTTTCAGCGCTGACAGCAGCAATGTGCTGTTATTTAAAGGAGAATTGGCTTCTCGAATCGGCTTGATTAGAGGCGAGTTAGATGTGCCACAAGAAAGCCCTTTTGCCAGTTTAAACTTAGGTCAGCCCTTGCTAACAGTTGCCTGCGAAGATATGCGTTTAACAGTCGCTGCGCCGGAAGTTGTAGGAAATAGAGCCGTTGAATTCAGTTATTAGCTGTCAAGTGCGGGTATTTTCCGTCAACCTAAAAAAACAGAACAGCCAGAAACCCGGTTTCTTCAAGAAGCCGGGTTTCTGTCGCTACGTATTAGTTTGAGCTACTTACTAATCTTTTTGAGGAGTTAGGCATCCAACGGCTAAAAACCGGGTTTTTTCCTAAATGCGTCGTTGCGACATCCGAGAAACCGGGTTTTTTTTCGTAGTAAGTTCTATTTTTAAATGCCAGCCCCCGGAGCGGCTTCAGCACCCATTTCTAAAATTGTACCGCGAAGGAAATCAATTTGCTGCTGGAAATCCATGCCCTCAATCTTTCCTAATAAAGCTTTTCCGGCGTCGGGAAGTTGATAGTCTGGAGGCACAGGAATAATAGTTCCTTCGTCCATTCCTACCGCTAGGAAATACCAAAAAGCCAGCTTGGTTTCAGGACTCATTGAGCCGTACATCCGGCTGATTTCAGTATTGGCTTTTGAGGCAATGTCCCGCATTACTTGTAGTTGTTCTTGGTGGGGCAGAGGCTTGACTTGCTCGAACAAACCCTGAGCGATTTCGGAACCGGAAGCACCGGGAGCCGCTGGCGTTATCGACTTGCCCATTTCGGTGTAAACAAACCACAGCAAACCTAATTGGTCGTCTACACTCAACTGCTTAATATCTGCTTTTCCTTGGTCGTAAGCACTGGTAGTAAAGGTCATTCAAGCCTCCAAAATAATATGTATTGCTCAGTTTTCTTATTTGTGAGAAAACTTTTGTTTGCTACTTAAGTTAAAGTACCTAATAAATAGTGATGCTAGAATCTTGCTTAAGACAGAGATGATCCCGGACATAAGTTCGGGGAGGAAATTGACCAAAACTGGGAAAATTTGCAACCAAAGGATGAGGAAAATTTGACACGATTGTTGTTAGCGGAGCTCATGATTAGCATTGTTTAGCCGAGCGACGATCGCCTATAATCGCAACATACCTGTATTGAGGTGGCTGTTATGTCGATCGCAACTGTAAAACGCTTCACCCTAGCGGAATATCACCGCCTGACAGAACAGGGGTTCTTTGGCGAGGACGATCGAGTTGAGTTAATCAACGGAGAACTTGTGAAAAGGGCCGCTCAAGGTACAGCTCACTTTGAATTATAAAAAACTTTGATATCATTCCCAAGAAAATAGGCTGGCAAACAGCCAGCCTAGAATCAGGAGAACTTTATTTCAAACTCGTTGAAAATCTAGCTAAACAAACCCGAAATCCCGTTGACTGCTATTGCTCCAGCCAAAGCGGAAACAACCACAGAAGTCAGAGCCGTACCGAACAGCCACCAAGCTGCGGCTGCGGCGGCTTCGCGCGCATCTTCTGCTTGCTGCTTGGCCTTGTTCTTGAGCTGTTTGAGGCGTTTTTTGGTTTCATTTTGCAGGCGTTCCGAACGCAATAAAACGCTGTCCCTGGCTCCTTCCATTTGGTCAACAATTCGGTGAGCGTCTGTCTCGGAAATATCGGAACGAGAACTCAGCAGGGCCACTAAAGTACCGCGATCGAACTCACCTAAACGCTCTTTAATCGCGTCAAATCCGGCCTGCGGATCGTCAAACACTTTGCGGAAGTCCCGCTTGATGCCTTC
The DNA here is from genome assembly GCF_036701335.1 of Microcoleus sp. Pol12B5. NCBI lineage: Bacteria > Bacillati > Cyanobacteriota > Cyanophyceae > Oscillatoriales > Microcoleaceae > Microcoleus > Microcoleus sp. Pol12B5. The sequence goes on from NZ_JAUBQQ010000003.1 coordinate 185,334, forward strand.
GTAGTTGAGTTCTGGTCGATCGAGCGAATTGAGGTAATCCCGGATTTTCCCGAAAATACCATCCATTGCTGACTGAAACTTGTCCTGAACCATTTGAACTTGTTCGACAATTTGGTTGCGGACAGATTCAATTTGGTCGGCAATTCTGTTAGCTTCCTCTTCCGAGATGTCTTCCCGCTGCGACAGCAATGCTACCAGAGTCGAGCGGTCGAAGTGCTTCAGGCGATCGCCCAAACTTTGCATCCCCATTCCCGGCTCGCTAAACAGCAACTGCAAATCGCGTTTGATGCTTTCAGGATTGAGTTCTTCCTTGTCCGTATTCCGCAAGTAATTTTCCAAACTGCCTTGGAAATCCCGGACTGTTTTTTGAGCGCGAGAAGCCAAGCGACGGGGCGATTTCACGATGCTGCGAATCGAATCTTGCACGCGATCGATCGTCCGATTGATCTGTTCTTCGCTCAAATCTTCCCGCTGCGACAGCAGCTTGACTAAAGTTTCGCGATCAACCTGAGAAAGTCTTTCTCGAAGTGCCAAAGCACCCTCTTTCGGATTTTCAAACAATTGGGTCAAATCCCGATTGATGCCTTCTGGATCGAGTTCTTCCAGGTTTGTATTCCGTAGGTACTCGCCAATTTTTGCAGTAACTTCCTCGTACTGTTGCTTAGCTCTATCTGCGACTATTTGCGGCGCGTGGATAATGTTGTCGCGCACAGATTCGATCCGGTCGATCGCCTGATTGATCTGTTCTTCGCTAAGGTCTTGCCGCTGTGACAGCAACTGCACCAGCGTATCGCGGTCGAATTGAGACAAGCGTTCTCTCAGCGCTTTAAATCCGGCTTCCGGGTCGTTTAACAGCGTTTGAAACTCGCGCTCGATCGCTTCAGGATTGAGTTCTTCCTTATTCGTATTGCGGAGATAGTCTTCTACCTTTTGCCGCAATTCTTGCGCTTTCGACTGCGCTTGCTCTTGCAATTCTTGAGCTTTAGAAATCACGCGATCGCGCGAACTTTCGAGCCGCCCGATTAACTGATCGGCTTCCTCTGGACTGAAATCTTCCCGCTGACCCAGCAACTGCACCAAAGTATCGCGGTTAAACTGCGACAGGCGATCGCGCAAAGCCTCAAAACCAGCATCCCGGTCTTCCAAAAGCGCTTGGAAATCCCGTTCAATACCTTCAGGGTTCAGCTCATCTTTGCCAGTCGATCGCAAATAATTCTCAATCCGGCTGCGTAAATCTTGAGACTGTTCTTCACCAGCAGCATCTCGCACGATTTCCAACACTTCTTGGCGGACACCTTCAAGCTGTTCGGCAATTTCCGTCACCTGTTCAGGAGCAAACCCCTCGCGGCGGCTTAGAATCCCTACAAAATAATCGGGATTAAACATCTCTAACTGGCGCACAACTGCCCCAGGAGAAGCTTCCGGGTCGTAAATCACATCCCTAAATTCCTGCTTGATTGTCTCCCGGTTGAGATGCCAAGGTTGGGCATTCATCAAGTAGTTTTCCACATCAGCCTTAGCTGTATTGAAAGGCAGCGCAGGCACTTTGTCGCCCACCTGAGAAGCCAAAGATTTAGCTTGTTCCGTCCCTTTGGCTGTCAGTTGCTGCAACTGACCAGAGATTTTTTCAACATCCAAATCCGACAAATCCGTCCGCGACAAAACAGTGCCCACAAGAGCTTCCACACCCAACTGCATCGCTCGCTTCATGCCACTGCTGGATTCCGATTTGTTTTCCCTACTTTCCAGAATTTGAGACAGCTTGGCGTTGAGTTCGTCAGACTTCAGCAAATCCGGAGCCGCAAACTTAAGAAAATCTACCAACTCTAAATTCGGATCTTTCTGCTCTTGCTGCTTGCCGAAAGTTTGCTTCCAAACGCCTTCGAGTTGGTCAGCAACTTGAGTTATTTCCTCTTGAGAAAAGTCTGTGCGACTCTTAACTAAATCCACAAAAGTCTGGCGGTTAACATTCTTCAGAACGTCGCTGCCGGCAAGAGACTTGATATCTGCATCGCCCAGTAACTTTTCAAATTGACCGCGAATTTCCTTAACATCTAGTTTCGGTAACTGCAAAGAACCCACATAATCTTGCAGTGTTTCGCGAATGCTATCCGGGTCTACCGCCGAACTCAACTCGCGGCGGACAGCGGCAACAGATGCCTCTACAGTATTGACCATTTGGTCGCTGGCCATCTTGCCGCCGATCGCTGCACCCGCAGTACCCATGATGCCTTGAACGCCCGAAAAAGCGGTTTTTATCAAGGAACCGATCATAGAACCGACGGCGCTAGAACCGAGCCACACTAGGGTTAAAAAGTACGCCGCCCAGATGACCACACCAATAATTGCCGCTCCGTCTACGCTGGCAATTGAAGTTAGTTTGACTGCCAGAAAACAAGCCAAAAATAAAGCCAGGTTAACGGTGACTAAAATCCAACCCCCGACTAAACCTTCGATTTTCCGAACTTTTTTGCCTAAACTTTCGGACTCATCATCATCGTCATCGTCGGGTAAAGCCTCGTCCCAATTTGATATTTTGGCGGCGATTGAGAAATTGGTTAACAGGAATTGGAAGCCGAAAGCCATAATGACTCCGGCGATTAAGGCCACGAAAAACTGAGGGCTTAAAAACATCAGCCCTCCGATATCGGGGTGGTCAAATGGCACATCTATTTCTACTGGCATTTGTACTGGCATTTCTACTGGCATTTGGCCCCTATCGAGTTTTGGAGTGTACAGCGACATTAATAACTCGCTTTGAAACATAATTTACCTCCTTAATTTTTATGCCTAACTCGGCATAGCGAAAATTCCCCCCAACTTTTTTCTAGGGGTGTTTGTAATCTTTAGATGAGGTTTTGTTTGGGTTCGGCTTTATCTTACGGAAGCCCTTATTAGTGACATTGGGATGAGTGGTAAATCAGTTCTATAGTGATCTCATCCTTACTGCTTATTATGGCTCTGGAAGCTAAAAAATAAATCCGTCTAAAGTCAGAAATTACTTTTTAAGGGATTGGTAGCAGCAGAGTTCGCATAAAACTGGCAAGTTTGATGCGGGGGCAATACCCACCAATTATCAATAGTAGTAAAGTGCGATGTGATGCACTCTACATATCGTAGAGTGTGCTACCGAGTTAGGATTCCGTTGGATTTTCAGGCTCAAAACGAGCGAGTAATTGCGATCATCGAGCTGCATACTCAGTCGCGTGATTTCCAGAGATTCTAGTTAAATAAAAGGCTCGATTATTTGGGCTAGTTATTCATCTATTTCGCCAAATCTTACTTGTAATAATATACTCTCAAGAATCTCGCGTTTGCTTTGCTGAATACATTGCTCGATACCTCGCTGAATACCTTGCTCGATACCTCGCTGAGTTGCTTCTTCAACCCGTTGTAAATAGAGGGGTGATAGTTCCATAATTAACTCCAGATTTTGTCGATAATAAATAGTAAACTGATATTGAGCGCACCCTACCGATTGTAGAGTGCGCTGCTGACTCAGGATTCCGGTTGATTTTTTTGTTCAAAATGAGCTAGCAATTCAGAGCGATCGAGCTGCCTAATTAGTCGCGTGCGATCGAGGGGTTCTAGCTGAATCAAAGGCTCGATTATTTGGGCTAATTCTTCATCTATTTCGCCAAATTTTACTTGTAGCATACTCTCAACCATCAGGCGTTGAGCGCGCTGAATACCTTGCTGGATACCTTGCTGGATACCTCGCTGAGTTGCATCTTCCAACCGTTGCAAGTAGAGGGGTGACAGTTCCATAATTAACTCCCTATCTTCTCGATCTATGTCTTGGCGAACTTCTAAAATAGTTCGCAAGTTGTACAACAATTCTAACGCATTCAACCGAAAGACATTATCTGAGGGTAACTCTCTCAATTCGGCAATAGCTTGCTTCTGCACGTTTCCCTTCCCCAAAACTCTCAGCCACAGCGTTTCTGGCGTGCGGGGCAGTTGGTGAATGGCAATAATCGCTGCTTTCAGAGATGGGCCCATAAAATAAACTCCACTTACCCAATTTTCCGGTTCGGGAATCGCTCGAAATCCAGCTAATATCGTGTCGGAAACAGTCGGCGACAGTATCCAAAGTTGGGGCAAGTCTGCCTCTGCAATCCGGGTATTTTCTCTAACTGCGGCGCGTTCAAATTCCCCGTGGATATCGAAGAGTTTGCCCAGACAACTGCGAATTTCTCCGATTTGGACAGGGCTGCGGAAGGGTTCAAATACAGCGGGTTTTGCTGCGATTTGACCCAAAATGCCGAGGGCTGTTGCTTCGACTTCCGGTTCTGCTTTCGGGGAAAATAAAACGTCAACCTGCCTTACTTCTCCAGCAACATCCCGGCTGGTTTCTACATTACCGAGAGGGGTTAATAGTTCTTTCAAATACTGTTTAGCAAATTGGTCGTGAATAAATCTGGTCATGCGATTTTAGATTTGAGAGTGGGAATTAGTTACTGGATATGGGTTTGGCGCTTGCCTCAAGTTGCATTGTTTTTTTAATCCAGTCATTAGAATGTAATTGCGCGTCATTCAACAAACATGATATCGAGTGCACCGCAGCCTAGGCTACGAATTTTTGCCGCAGCATTTACCCTCACAGTTGCGAAGGCTGCGAATACAGCCGTACTCCTCGAAACGTTGACTGTGTTTGCGAACAGTAGGATAGGCCAGTAAATTGAATGGAATTCCGGTTAGTTTGTACAACAATCGACCAGCAGCATGAACAATATCCCAAATTTCGCTTAAATTAGGTTCTCGAACAAATTCTCCTATTTCATCTTTTAAGGCAAGCCACTGAGATTGCACAGTAGGAGAGTGACAATTATCAAATACTGCCATACCTTTTTGGTAGTTTTGCCAAATTTTATTCATATATTTAATCAAATCCGCCTCACGTCTGATAATATCAGAAGTTAATCTGAGATTACAATCATCCGGTATTTTAAGGAAATCAGCCATGCGACTCTCTCAAATGCTTTTTGTTACCCTGCGTGAAGATCCGGCAGAAGCAGAAATTCCCAGCCACAAATTATTACTCCGTGCCGGATACATCCGGCGCATCGGTAGCGGAATTTACGCTTATCTACCTTTAATGTGGCGAGTTCTCAAAAAAGTATCTCAAATTGTGCGCGAAGAAATGGACGCGACCGGCGCTCAAGAATGTCTCCTCCCGCAATTGCAACCGGCCGATTTGTGGCGGGAATCCGGCCGCTGGGATACCTATACTCAAGCTGAAGGTATTATGTTTGCCATGACAGACAGGCAGCAGCGAGAATTGGGACTGGGCCCAACTCACGAAGAAGTAATTACTACAATTGCTAAAGATATGATTCGTTCCTATCGGCAATTGCCTGTACATCTATATCAAATTCAAACTAAGTTTCGCGATGAAATTCGCCCGCGTTTTGGGTTGATGCGCGGCCGCGAATTCATTATGAAAGATGGCTATTCTTTCCATACTAACGAAGAAAGTCTGAAAAAAACTTATCAGGATATGGCTCAAGCTTATAGCAATATGCTGCGCCGATCCGGCTTGCAGTTTCGAGCAGTAGATGCTGATTCGGGAGCAATTGGCGGTTCTGGTTCTCAAGAGTTTATGGTGTTGGCTGAAGCGGGAGAAGATGAAGTTCTTTATACTGAAGACGGTCAGTATGCAGCTAATGTGGAAAAGGCTGTCTCAATGCCTGCGGATGTGGAACCGTCGCCCTTTGCAACGTTTGAAAAGCGGGAAACACCGGGAACAGAAACAATTGATAAACTTTGCAAGTTTTTGAAATGTTCTCCGACGCAAGTTGTCAAAAATGTGCTTTACCAAGCTGTTTACGACAATGGCATCACAGTCTTGGTATTGGTAAGCATTCGCGGCGACCAAGATGTAAATCAGGTAAAGTTGCTGAATGAGTTGACGAAGTTAGCGGGCAATTATCAAGCTAAAACTGTTTTATTTTTGAATGTCCCCGATGCGGAAGCTCAGCGGAAATGGGCGGCTAAATCTTTACCTCTGGGTTATATGGCTCCCGATGTTGCTGATGATTATATCGCTGGGAGCAAGGAGGTAAACTCTAAGTTTTTGCGTTTGGTCGATCGCACTGCAGTTGACCTGACAAACTTTGTCACTGGTTCAAACGAATCAGGATACCACGTTGTCGGGGCTAATTGGGATAAAGAATTTCCGCTACCAGCAAGGGTTGTAGGTGTCAGAACAGCCAAAAAGGGCGATCTGGCAGTGCACAACCCCGAACAAACCTTGCAAAGCGCCAGAGGCATCGAAGTCGGCCACATCTTCCAATTAGGAACCAAATACTCCCAAGCAATGGGCGCCACCTACACCAGCGAACAAGGCGAAGAAATGCCCTTTGTGATGGGCTGCTACGGCGTCGGCGTGTCGCGGCTAGCTCAATCGGCTGTAGAACAATCCTACGACAAAGACGGGATAATTTGGCCAGTGGCGATCGCCCCGTATCACGCCATCATTAGCATCCCCAATATTTCCGACGCCCAACAAGTAGAAGTCGCCGAAAAACTCTACGCAGAACTCAACCAATCTGGCATTGAAACCCTACTCGATGATCGCGACGAACGGGCCGGAGTTAAATTCAAAGATGCCGATTTAATCGGCATTCCCTATCGCATTGTTCCGGGCCGTTCGCTGAAAGCAGGCAAAGTTGAAGTCGTGGAAAGAGCAACTCACAAATCACAGGAAATTCTCATTGATGAAGTAAATTCTAGTTTAAAACAGTGGATTGAAGCCGCTATCAACTAAGCCTTTATAATTGGTAAGGTGCGCGACCGCGCACCTACATTTAGGCTCGCAATGTGCGCGGTGTACAGCTACATTAGCTCCCCTCTTTCTCTTCCTCCTTCCCTCTTCCTGACATCCATTACATCCGTTACATCCGTTACATAATCCGTTGCCGAACTTCCCTCTTCCTTCTGATGTGAAATTCCCTAAAACTTAAAACTCGGTATGAATCTGAACCTAAATCAGTTTCTGCGATTCCCTCAATCCCGAATTGGGCGGTACTTAGCCCAAGTAACTGTCGTTGCTGTCGCTTACGCCGTGGGGGCGAGGCTAGCAATTTCAATTCAAGGTGTCAATCCCTTTGCTGCCTCGGTGTGGCCACCCGCAGGAATTGCCCAAGCCGGACTTTTATTGTTTGGGAGTAAAGTCTGGCCTGCCATTCTTTTGGGTACATTTTTGCTCAATTTGGTTAACCCAAGTGAACAGATATTTGCACTTTGGGTGGGAGGAAACGCCGGGGCGATTCTGCAAGCGGTTTTTGCCGTAACTGTCCTGGGCTGGTTCCGGTTTCGTCCCTCTATCGAGCGCTTGAAAGATGTAATTAATTTAATCTTGTTTGGCGGTCTAATTGCTACTCAAATCAGTTGCACTATTGGCGCATTTTCTCTATATTTAGCCGGAAAAATAGAGTGGAGCGAATATTGGTCTGCTCGATGGAATTGGTGGTTAGGAGACACAATGGGAGTTTTAATTGTCACTCCATTAATTTTAATATTTCTTCGTCCTAAAGTAACCACCGACCGTTTAAAAATACCAATAGGGCCCCAGAAAAATTATTTAATTGAGCGGGTAGTATGGTTAATCTTATTAATTGGGGTGAGCTGGCTGGTTTTTGAGTCGAAACATCAAGCTGCTATTTCTCGTTATCCCCTGGAATATTTGCCGTTTCCTTTGATCATGTGGGCCGCGCTTCAATTCGGTCAGGGAGCCGCTGTTCTAGCATCATTTATTGTCTCAATTATCGCAATCTTGGGCAGTTCTCATGGAGGTGGGCCCTTCACAGCCAAAGCCGACAATATTAATCAGGCTATCTTGTTTTTGCAAGCTTTTATGGGTGTAATTACGATTACCTCGCTGTTATTGGCAGCGACAGTAGCTGAACGCACATCAGCAGAGTATTCTCTGCGGGAAAGCGAAATTAAATATCGAGAATTGGTGGAAAATGCTAACAGTATTATTCTGAAACTTGACGGAGACGGGAATATTACTTTTTTTAACGAATTTGCAGAAAATTTCTTTGGTTATAAGGAGGAAGAAATCCTGGGAAAAAATCCAGTGGGAACAATTATTCCCCACAGAGACCTCGAAGGGAATAACTTAGAGTTGGTTTATAATGAAATTTTACACAATCCCGCTCGCTTTATCAGCTATGAAAATGAAAATATGCGGCGCAGTGGCGATCGCGTTTGGGTATCTTGGGCAAATAAACCGTTGGTTGATGCAGCGGGAAAACTTTTGGGCATCCTCTGCATCGGCACAGATATCACCGATCGCCGAAAAGCTGAAATAGCGTTGCAAAAGCTGAATGAAAAGCTGGAAATCCGAGTTGAAGAACGGACAAATGCCCTGAAACAAAGCGAACTTCAGCTACAGAAACAGAAATCGGCATTAATTGATTTAGCCAAAAATAAAGCGCTGAATCAAGGCGACTTAACAAAAGCGCTTCAAGAAATAACTGAAACTGCTAGCCGTACTCTGGAAATTGCCCGATCGAGCGTCTGGCTGTACGATCGCACTAAATCCAAGATGGAGTGCCTGGATTTGTTCGATCGCACTCTCAACCAGCACTCACACGGTTTGAAATTAGCAGCAGCAGACTATCCTGTCTATTTTCAAACACTGCGAGAAGAACGCGCAATTGCTGCATTTGACGCGCAAAACGATTTTAGAACTAAAGAATTTGCGGAATCTTACCTAATTCCCTTGGGCATCACTTCTATGCTAGATACGCCGATTCAAATAGGCGGAGAAACAGCAGGAGTTTTCTGTTTAGAACACGTAGGAATGCCCCGCTTTTGGACGATTGAAGAACAAAGTTTCGCTGTTTCTCTAGCAGACTCTGTAACTTTCGCAATGGAAGCGCGAGAACGGCAGCGGGCTGAAGAAGCGCTGCGGCAAGCTGAAGAAAAATACCGCAGCATTTTTGAAAATGCGATCGTCGGCATTTTTCAAACTACCCCAGATGGGCAATATCTCAGCGCCAATCCTGCTTTGCTTCGCATTTACGGTTACAGTTCACGCGAGGAATTGGTCGGCACATTAACTGATATTAGCCAACAGCTTTATGTTGACTCCGAACGCCGGGCAGAAATTGTCCGCTTAATAGAAGAACAAGGCAAAGTATCGGATTTTGAATCTCAAGTTTACCGCCGAGATGGCAGCATAATTTGGATTTCGGAAAATACTTATACAGTGCGCGATTCCTACGGAAATTTGCTTTATTACGAAGGTACTGTTCAAGATATCACAACTCGCAAACAAGCTGAAGCAGCTTTGCGCTTAGAATAAGAAAAATCCGATCGTCTCCTGTTAAACGTTTTACCACAACCCATTGCCGACAGATTAAAACAAGACCAAAGCATCATCGCCGATACTTTTGCCGAAGTAACAGTATTATTTGCAGATATAGTCGGTTTTACCCAAATTAGTTCCCAAATTTCTCCGCCCGAATTAGTTTCCTTGCTTAACGACATTTTTTCCACATTCGATCGCCTAGCAGAAAAGCACGGATTGGAAAAAATTAAGACGATTGGTGACGCTTACATGGTAGTTGGAGGGCTGCCGATGCCCCGCAGCGATCATGCAGAGGCGATCGCCCAAATGGCGATCGATATGCAGCAGGCAATTACTAACTTTAGCCATACCCACAATCAAGATTTCAACATCAGAATTGGCATTAACACCGGCCCAGTTGTCGCTGGAGTAATCGGTATTAAAAAATTTATTTACGATTTGTGGGGAGACACAGTTAACACCGCTTCCCGCATGGAATCCCACGGCTTGCCGGGGTGCATTCAAGTCACGTCTGCAATTTATGATATATTGCAGGACAAGTATGTATTTGAAAGTCGCGGCGCGATCGAAGTTAAAGGCAAAGGCCAGATGAACACTTATTTTCTGACAGGGATCAAGTTATAGCATCAGGAATAATGAAGAAGGAAGAAGCAATATAAGAAGTCATATTTCAGAATCAATAATTTCCTAATCTTCGGGCGCGGTTGCTATAGTTAGTTAAAAATATAACACTCAGTATGATTTCCCCAAAAAATCAGTTTCTGCGATTTCTTCAATCTAGAAATTGGCAATACTTAGCAAAAGTAGCTGCTCTTGCTTTTGTTTACGCTTTGGGAGCAAAAATAGCAATTTCAATCCCAGGCGTAAATAAATTAGCTACCTGCGTCTGGCCGCCCGCAGGAATTGCACAAGCTGCAATTTTATTATTTGGTCGCCGCATTTGGCCGGGAATAGCTTTAGGCGTGGTTTTTTACGAGACTATTAACCTTAAGGTATCTTTAACACTTGCAGCACTTAGTGCCTTTTGCGCTTGTTTACAAGCTTTATGCGCCTTTACTTTGCTGCAACAGCTAAAGTTTCGCCCCTCACTTGCTCGGCTGATCGATGTAGTCAATTTAATTTTTTGCGGTGCTGTAGTTGCCACTCAAATCAACTGCACTCTCGGCACGCTGCGCCTCTGTGTAACTGGTTTAGTTGACTGGAGCGAATATTGGCACATTCGATGGAATTGGTATCTCGGAGATACATTAGGAGTTTTAGTTTTTACTCCCCTGCTGTTGATTATATATAATCACAAACCAGCGCCCAGCCCTTCACAAAATACAGGTTATCAAACAATTGTAAATCGAATCGGTGCTGCAATAGGCCTGGTGTTATTAGTAACCGTCAGTTGGCTAGTATACAACTCAAAAAGTGAAAGTAATCTCTCCGGTTATCCCCTCGAATACTTGCCATTTCCCTTAGTAATTTGGGCAACCATTCAATTCGGCCGGGGCGGGGCGGTTTTAGCATCTTTCATTGTATCCAGTATCGCCATTTGGGGAGGTTCTCAGGGAGGCGGCCCCTTCATTGCCAAAGCGGAAAATATCAATCAGGCAATCTTATTTTTGCAGGCTTTTATGAGCGTAATTGTAATTACTTCGCTGTTATTGGCCGCCACAGTAGCGGAACGCACCTCAGCAGAGGATTCGCTGCGCCAAAGCGAAATTAAGTATCGGGAATTAGTGGAAAATGCTAACAGCATTATTTTAAAACTAGATACGGAAGGAAATATTACTTTTTTTAACGAATTTGCACAGAAGTTTTTTGGTTACGAGGAAAAAGAGATAATTGGCAAAAACGCCGTGGGAACAATTATTCCCCAGAGAGATACAACAGGAAATGACTTGGCAGCAAAGTTGAGAGATATTTTGCAAAACCCAGAACAATACACGCGAAATGAAAATGAAAGTATCCGGCGTAACGGCGATCGCGTTTGGGTATCCTGGGCAAATAAACCGCTGTTTGACGCAGCAGGAAAGTTCGCGGGAATGCTGGCAATCGGTACGGATATCACAGACCGCAGGCGGGCTGAAATGGCGCTTTACAAGCTGAATGAAGAGTTAGAATTTAGAGTAAAAGAACGAACTAATGCTCTGAATGATACTTTAAGTGCACTGCGAGTTCAACAGGAACAATCAGAACGCTTGTTGTTGAATATTTTGCCGGAAGAAATAGCAAATCGTTTGAAGCGGGGAGACAGTACGATCGCAGACACTTTTGCTGATGTTACTGTCTTATTTGCGGACATAGTAGGCTTTACTCAACTCAGTTCGCGAGTTTCTCCAACGCAATTAGTAGCCTTGCTGAATGACATCTTTTCGACATTTGACAACCTAGCAGAAAGGCACGGTTTGGAGAAAATTAAGACGATTGGCGACGCTTACATGGTAGTTGGAGGTCTGCCCATTCCTCGCCATGATCACGCAGAAGCGATCGCACAAATGGCCCTCGATATGCAGCAGGCAATTACTGACTTCAGCAATATCCACAATCAAGATTTCAGCATCAGAATCGGCATCAATAGCGGCCCGGTTGTTGCCGGAGTCATTGGGATTAAAAAATTTATTTACGATTTATGGGGAGACACCGTTAATACCGCTTCCCGCATGGAATCTCACGGCAAGCCAGGGAGTATTCAGGTAACAGAAACAACTTATCAGCAGTTGCGAGAAAAGTATTCCTTTGAAAACCGCGGCGCGATCGAAGTTAAAGGCAAAGGTCAGATGATTACTTATTTACTGCAATGCCGAAAATAGCTTTAGTAAAGGTTTTTCTCTAAAAATAAGGGCGATCGCACTCTCAAATGTGCGATCGCCCTCATTTTAATTTAGCCAAGTTTTTTAAAGCTTGTACAGGTTAATTCCAGCTTCCTTCGCCATGATTTCCAAACCCTTGTGTTGCAAGGTTTTAATTGCTTTTGTAGAAAGGTGCAATCTTACCCAGCGCTTCTCCTGCGGCCACCAAACCCGCTTCCACTGCAAATTAGCGTCTTGCAATTTGTGAGTGCGGTGGTGCGAGTGAGAAACTGCAAAACCGTTATTCGCCTTCTTTCCCGTTAGCTGACATTTCCGTGACATATTGCCCTCCAGATTACCGTTTTTTTGCGTGCAGCCTTTTATTATACCCGAAGGAAGAAGGAAGAAGGAAGAAGGAAGAAGGCTTGACTTATCCCTTTACCAATAGAAATAAACTCTTACTCCCCCCCTTAGCAAGGGGGGGTTGGGGGGGTTAATTACATTGCACGTTCAGTCAACTTTGTCAAGACTTGATTCGATCGCTCGACAAAATCCTTCATCCCTTCAGCATCGAAACCCTTCTGGGCCATCAAAGCCAAGTCGTAAACGTGGTGACAAATCATACTCGCCAACTGACTTGACGGAGACTCCCCGCCGCCTTGAATAATCGCACCCTGACTCAAACTCGCCAGATTTTGAATCAGCGGGTGAGACGTATTCACCAGCAAAACGTGGTCTTCGGGGAATTCGGCCGCTTGCTGCCGCAAAAGTGCCGTCATGTCTCGCATCCGGCGCACATCTTCCGGCAAAAGTACGATCGCAGGTGGCGTCCCCTCCGCAGAGTCAGACTTCAAAGCTTCTGTGCGAATGTTCACTTTCGGCTTGTTGAGAGCTTTTTGGAACATTTCTTTAACTTGTTCGCTGCGAGTTTTATTCGTCGCCGGATCGACAATTTCCGCTTCTTTCTCTTTGTCAATTAGCGTTTCGTCGATGTCGGAATCAACCCGCGAGAATTTGACATCTGAGTGTTCTCGTTCCAGGAAGCTGATAAAGTGCGTGTCGATGAAAGAATCCATAAACAGCACTTCTAAACCTTGGCTTTTGTGCATTGCCACGTAAGTTGCTTGAGAGGCAGGATCGGTACAATAAAACACGCGATTTTCGTGGCGTTTTTGATTGCGTTCCAAATACTCTTTCAGCGTCGTGTAAGGTTGCGTCGAAGTAGAAGTTTCCGACTTCGGAGTCACATCCTGCCACAAATCTCCTTCCTCACTTTGCACCTGAACTTCGGGCGTTACAGTTTCTGGCTTCTCGGCTGTTGGTTCGTAGGTGCTGCGGTAGATTAAAATATCTTCGACTTGCTTTTTGAACTTGTCATCGTTGAGAGTTCCGAACTTGACAAAAGTGCCGATATCTTGCCAGCAGCGGATGTATTCGTTACGGTCGTCGCGGTAGAGTTCTTTCAGGCGATCACCCACTTTTTTCGCAATATAATCAGCGATTCTCCGCACAGTGCGATTGCTTTGCAAAGAACTGCGAGAAACGTTCAGCGGAATGTCGGTACTGTCAATAACGCCCCGCAGCGGCATCAAGAATTTCGGGATAATTTCTTCGCAGTGGTCGCTGACAAAAACCTGGTTGCAGAATAGCTTAATATTGCCTTGGGTAACATCGACATCCGGGCGCAGTTTTGGAAAATAAAGAATCCCGTTGACAATAAAAGGATAATCTGTATTCAGGTGTACCCACAGCAGCGGCTCGTCTTGGTACGGGTAAAGGTGGCGGTAAAGTTCTAAGTAATCTTCTTTTTGCAAATTACTGGCTGATTCCCGCCAAATTGCTTTGTGCTTGTTGAGTTCCTCTCCCTCAAATTTGATGGGAACTGGCATGAAATCGCAGTAAGTTTTGATTAACTGCTTAATGCGACTGGGTTCTAAATATTCTTGTTCTTCGTCTTGGAGGGTAAGAGTAATAGTAGTGCCGCGTTCCGTGCGGGAAGATTCTGATAGTTCAAAAGCGGGAGACCCGTCGCAAGACCAGTGTACTGCTGGGGAGCCTTCTTGGTAAGAAAGAGTATCAATCTCTACTTTCTTCGCCACCATGAAAGAAGAGTAGAAACCTAGACCGAAGTGACCGATGATTGCGTCGTCGCCGTTGCCTTGGTATTTTTGAATAAATTCTTCTGCGCTGGAGAAAGCGACTTGGTTGATGTATTTTTTTACCTCATCGGCGGTCATGCCGATGCCGTTATCGGAAATTGAGAGGGTTTTGTTTTCTTTGTCGATCGCTATGTTGATTTGCGGTTCGCCCATGTCGCCGCCGTATTCGCCGGAACGAGAAACCATTTTGAGTTTGGCAATGGCATCAACTCCGTTAGAAATTAGTTCCCGCAAGAAGACTTCGTGGTCAGTATATAGCGACTTCTTGATAATCGGGAAAATATTTTCGGTATGGATTGAGATTGTTCCCTGTTCTAAAACTGTCATAATTTTTCGCTAGGTATTTGTCGGTAATGAACCGTGATTAGTCATTGGTCATTGGTCATTAGTTATTAATTGTTAATTGTTAGTCGAGCTGACTTTTCCTGTTATACGTTGTTAGCTGCTAACTACTAACTACTGACTACTGACTACTGACTGAGGACTAATGACTATTTAATGATTTTCGGCGATCGTGCTCTCTTCTGCAAAAGGGATTACCACAAAAAGATGATTCGGTTTTCCCCACATCTTGCACAATTCTCAATCAGCCTTTGACTGGCGGGCAGGATGCCCACCCCACAACAAGAATCACTCTTTGTGGAACAGGCAGGAAAGCCTGTTCTTGAGCATGGTGCAAGATGTCAGTTTCCCTCACATAGTAGCTCACAAAGGCAACCGCAGCAGGAAAGTAGCGCCCAGCCCCAATTCGCTGCTGGCGCTTAGGCTGCCACGATGTGCCCGGGCAATGGTTTGGGCGATCGCCAATCCCAGTCCCGAACCGCCAGTATGGCGCGATCGATCGCTGTTGACTCGGTAAAATCGATCGAATATTCGCTCTAAATCTGCCGCCGCGATCCCAATACCGGTATCTTGAACCTGAACGATCGCCTCGATGTGATTGCAATCTAAAATAACTGTTACTTTCCCGCCCGCCGGAGTGTATTGAATGGCATTAACAATTAAATTAGCAACTAAGCGATAAAGTTGGTCGGAATTGCCGACAACATTTAATTGCTGTTGCACCCGCACGGAGGATGTGAGGGCTACCTTAGAAGCGATCGCCAAAGCTGCCAATTCCTCTACTAAATCACTAACCAGGTCATTCAAACAACACAATTGAGGGCGATCGCGTATCACTTGATTATCCATGCGAGCCAGCAGCAGCAAATCAGCCACTAACTGAGTCAGTCGTCGGTTTTGGCGATCGATCGTCCGCAAAATTTCCCGCGCCTCTTTTTCATCTAATTGAGGCGTCAACAGCGCTGATTCTACAGTCGCCTGCGAAGCCGCTAAAGGCGTCCGCAATTCGTGGGCGGCATCGGCTGTAAACTGTTGAATCTGTCGGTAGGAAGAGTAAATCGGTTTCATGGCTAATCCTGCCAACAACCAACTAGCAAACCCTATCAGAATCAATGCTGTAGGCAATCCTAATTTCAAAACCCATTTCACTGTACTGAGATAATCATTGAAGTCTTGCAGACTCCGACCAACTTGAAAATATCCCCAATCTTGCTGTGTTTGGGTGTGTAACGCTACAGAAATTTGGTGATAAACATTACCTCTGGTGTCAGTTATTGTTTGCCAATATTGGGAGTTAAATCCTGGTGGTAATTCTTCGGGATAAGCGCCTGCGGTAGCAATTAATTTGCCCGAATCATCAAATAAACGAATATAGTAATAGCCTTGGTTGATAGCGCTTAAAATATGGCGCTTTGGCAACTGTTTTTTAATGCCTTTAACTCCAATGAGGCAGAGGTTGGGCAAAAGTTCGTTTACTATGGGTTCCAAGCGTCCGGGCTGCTGCAATTTGAGTTCTAGGCTGTCGTGTAGCGTCCCTGCTACCGATTCTAATTCCCGGTCTATGGCTACCCAGTGAGCGTGGGCGATCGCCTTATATACACCAAATCCCAACAAGCTTAAAATCAAACCCATCACTGCTGCATAGGAAATGGCTAATTGCCAGCGAGTTCGGTTAAATAGTTTATTTTGATTCACCTTTCATATCTTTCTAGTAATTGGTAATTAGTTGAAGATAATATTTTTTTATCCACCGCAGAAGGCGCAGAGAACGCAGAGGATGAACAAAGAGAGAATAAGGTTAAATAATCTGGTTTCTGACACCCCTGCATAAGTCATATTAAAATAAAAGTTTGCAGGTAAAAAATACATTTTTTATATTTAGATTTTATGCCAAATTCTCATGTTTTAGGAGTTCTGCATATTCGCTCATTACGAGTTCCGCAAGTTGTCGGTCTTCTTTGGCCAATTCGCTGTAGAGTGCAGCTAAGTTAGTTTCATCCGTTGCTGGAATAGTAACTAATTTGGCACGAAATTTCAGGAAAGCTATAAAATAAAATACTTGTTTGAGTTGTATATCGAGCTTTTCTAACTCTTGTTGGATTAAATCTTTCATGGCAGTCATTTTTGCGATCAAGTTTTCTATATTATAGCCAGATACTGGAAACGAGGTATATTCCGCCCGCCGTTGCCCCTACAGCTTTAATTTCTCATGCGGTATCCGACGCCGTGTACGGTTTCAATTAAATTCGTGCCGCCAACCGACTCAAGTTTGCGCCGCAGCAAACGCACTTGAGCCGCTACCACATTGCTAAAGGTATCTGCACTCGCCTCCCATAGCTGATTCCGGATTTGGTCAGTGGTGATAATTTGGTTGGGATGTTTCATAAAGTATTCTAGCAGTTGAAACTCTTTGTTTGTTAGAGAAATTATCTGGCTGTTACCACTTCGATCAAGATGGCACACAGTTCGATTTCCGCAGTCCAAAACCAGATTTCCTACCTGTAGCTGTTGCGGTTGAATTTGGGGCGATCGCCTTTGCAAAGCTCGCAATCTTGCTAATAGTTCCGCCATGCCAAACGGTTTAACTAAATAATCGTCAGCCCCGGCATCTAGTCCCGCAACTTTATCTTCCATTCGGTCTTTTGCTGTTAGCATCAAAACGGGCAGAGCGCTATTTTTAGCACGCAATCTCCGCAGCAGTTCCAGCCCTGACAATCCTGGTAGCAACCAGTCAAAAATAGCCAGGTTATATTGCATCCAGTGACTGTCTAAATATTCCCAAGCTTCATTGCCATCCAAAGCCCAATCAACTATATATTTTTCCTGCTTTAAAGTGCGATCGATCGCTTTCCCTAAATCTGGCTCATCTTCAACTAGCAAAACTCTCATAACTCTAATTTATAGCGGTAAATCCTTATACATTGTTAGCGATCGGCAGCATCTACCCCAATCTTTAAGCTCACATACTGAGATGAAATCAGCATGAAATTTTCTGAATTCGCAGAAAAAGAGAACTATTGAGAATAATTGACAACAAGCTAATAATGTCTTATAATCAACCACGAGTGAATATTTGAGAAAACTTTTCAATAAGTATGACAGATTTATCCGATCGTCCCGCGATGAAAAAGCCGGGACGCTGGAGTCGCCGCCAACTGCTACAGCTAGGAATAGCTGGGGCTGGGGTAGCGGGCGGCGCGATCGCACTTCAAAACTTGACTCGCAAACCGGCATCAGTTGCGAGAATTCCGCCAATCCCCGTAGATGCACTCACCGTCAGCAATATCAACCCGATGCAAATTGCGCGGGATTTTGATTACGGCACGGTGACGCGCGAAAACGGGCGCACGGTTCGGGAATTTCGCCTGGAAGCTAATACTTCGATCGTCCAACTTAACAGCGCCGTCACTTTCAACACCTGGAACGTCAACAATCGCGTGCCGGGGCCAACATTGAGGGCAACAGAGGGCGATCGTATCCGCGTCATCTTTTCTAACAAAGGTGGACATTCTCACTCGCTGCACTTTCACGGCATTCACCCCACAGAAATGGATGGCGTTAAACCAGTGAGGAACGGTTCGGTATTTATTTATGAATTCGATGCCAATCCTTATGGAGTGCATCTATATCACTGCCATATTGCTCCCGTAACACGCCACATCGGTAAAGGACTATATGGAATGTTCATTATCGATCCGCCAAAACCCCGCCCTCCCGCCGATGAAATCATGTTAATCATGGGGGGATATGACGTAAATGAGGACGAAAAAAACGAACTATACGCTTTTAATGGCTTGCCAAATTATTATATGAATAACCCGATCCCTATTTACAAAAATCAGTTGATCAGGCTCTATGTTCTCAACATGATTGAGTACGAAGCAGCAGTAACTTTCCACTTGCACGCCAACTTTTTTGACGTATATCGCACGGGAATGACTTTAACTCCCAGTGAAAGAACTGATGTCATCACCATGGGAGTAGCTGAAAGACATATATTAGAATTTACCTACGGCTACCCTGGAAAATATATGTTTCATCCCCATCAAGATGTGATCGCCGAAGCAGGCTGCATGGGGGTATTTGAAGTCATCACTTAAACCAAATCCTGCTACCACGGTGCAGCGATTCAAATAAAGTATGAAATTATTTGACAAGCTCGATCGCAAATAGGTAGAATGAATAGCTCACAAATTGAGAATTATTCTTAATAAGTTGTGGGTCCAAATGCACATAACGTAAAAATTAGCAACTGCCATGTTACCATCCTTTCGCTTATTACCTACAGTCACTGCTACAGCCATCCTCGTTGCTCTGACCGGTTGCGTTTCCCCCACGGCTAGCAACACCGACAGCACACCCTCACCTGCTGCCACAGCCAGTCCCGCATCCACAAGCGGTCACAGCGGGAATCACGGTGGCAAAGGTGGCATCAACATCAATACTGCCATTCTTTCAGAGTTAGATAAACTCGAAGCCAAGTTAGGAGTACCAGCACTTTCTAACAAGATTCAAGCCAGCCGTCCTTACGGCAAAGTCGAAGAATTAGTCTCAAAAAATGTCATTACTCAAGCCCAATTTGACCAAATCAAAGACTTGGTAACTATTGAAAACGTGGTGCTGACAGGCGAACCCAAAGATGTAGACTACATGACTAAACTTGGCTTAATGAAAGGGCATCTTTTCGTAGCCCAAGAACTATTGGATCAAGGCAAACCAGACCAGGCAGAACCGCACATCGGGCATCCAGTCGAAGAAATTTATGCCGATGTGGAAGATCAGCTAAACGAGCGTAAAATTCCCGAATTTAAGGCTACTTTAATTAAATTGCAGGATTTAGTTAAAGCAGGTGCAAAAGATCCGGCTCAAGTGAAGGCGGAATTTGACACATCAATGCAAGCAGTTGACGGAGCAATTGCCGCTCTTCCCGAAACGCAGCGCAAAGATCCGAAATTCGTGCTGCAAGTGATTAACGGCTTGCTAGATACAGCTAATTCCGAATACGGAGCCGCAGTTGCTAACGGCAAGATTTCCGCAATTATTGAATATCAAGATTCGCGGGGTTTTGTCATGTACGCGGAAATGCTGTACAAAGATATAGCCGAGCAAGTGGCTAAAACCAGCCCGGAAATTGACAAAGCAATTGTGGCTAACATGGCTGAACTGAAGACAAATTGGCCAACGGCGATCGCACCCCCCGCCCCCGTCAAAACCACCGAACAAGTCAACCAGCTAGTTAAAACCATCGAAAGCGACAGCCAAAAAGTTCTCAAACCGGCCTCTTAAAAAAGTTAACTGAAACCACGGTAATTGGTAAAAAAATTACCAATTACCTCCCGATATTACCTCAAGTAAAAAAATGAATTTTGGCGAAGCATTGCCCACATTTGTAATTACCCTCCGCGAAGGAGTCGAAGCCGCTTTAGTTGTCGGCATCGTTCTAGCTTGTCTCAAAAAGTCTGGACAAAGTTATTTAAGTCCTTGGGTTTTCGGTGGTGTTGGCGTTGGACTTATCGCCAGCGCTTTGATAGGTGTACTGTTCGGCTGGACGATTCAAATTTTGTCCGCATCCAATCAGCCTTTTGCACCGATTATGGAGTCGCTGCTAGAGGGAATCTTTGGGCTGATAGCGATCGCAATGCTGAGTTGGATGCTGATTTGGATGACCAAGCAAGCGCGATTTATGAAAGCAGAAGTTGAAGGCGCTGTGAGTGCCGCCTTAACGCAAAACTCTCATGCTGGTTGGGGCGTATTTAGTTTAGTTTTTATTGCCGTTTTGCGCGAAGGGTTTGAAACTGTTTTGTTTGTCGTCGCCAAGTTTCAACAAGGCATTATTCCAGCCCTCGGCGCTTTGGCGGGCATTCTCTCAGCCACCGGACTTGGCGTCCTGCTATTTAAATGGGGAGTTAAAATTAATATCCGCTTGTTTTTCAAATATATGGGCATTTTATTGCTCTTTATTGTAGCGGGTTTAGTGGTATCTACTTTGGGAATTTTTGACAGCGCGATGAATATTTTATCGCAAACAAATCGCGAATCAGCAGCACTGTGTTTCTATTACGAAAGATTTACTAAAATCCACTCTTGCATTCTCGGGCCGATGGTTTGGAATACCTCGCAACTGCTTCCCGAAGAAAAGTTTCCCGGTTTGTTGTTGAGTGCGCTGTTTGGCTACACGGATAAGCTCTATGTCGTGCAGGCGATCGCCTATTTGATGTTTTTAGGTACTGTGGGTGGCATCTACTTCCAAAGTTTGGCAGGTAGAGTGTTTTTCCCATTCAAAAAAAACTCAGGTAACGAAATAAGAAATTAAGTGCGATCGAAACGCGATCGGCTTTGTAGTGGAAATGCAGGAGGCAGTTGTTTCTTGCTAATAACTAATCCGCCCCTAACTTAGAGCGCATTAGTTATTAGCTATCTATTGATTGAAGGTAAAACGACCGTCTATTAGCTATCTATTGATTGAAGGTAAAACGACCGTCAACTTTTTCTCCGTTAATATCCGCAGTCACTTTCACGGGGTAACTTCCTGCATCTTTGCCGGGAAACACCACAGCGTAATGTTTGCCCTCAGCATCATACTTGAGAGCGAGGGTTTGCTGCTTTCCATTCGGCAACTGCACTTGAGCCGTCACTTTGGCGTTAGGAATTGGTTCCTTTTTCTCCCCTTTTTGCACAAAAACATCTAAATGAGTTCCGGTAGCTTCTTTTTCAGGTACAAACTCTAAATAGTAAGCTCCAGACTTTACAACTTGTCCCCCTTTAGTTGCTGTTGCAGGAGCAGTGGCGGGAGTAGAAGAGGCAGGTTGAGAGGCGACAGGAGGAGAGGCTGGATTGTTATTTGGATCGCTTGCTTGGTCGCCTTTACTGCAAGCTCCCAAAAACAGCAATCCGACACTACCTAGAATAACTAAGCTAGACTTGAGCGATTTCATTGGTTTGACTCCTTGTTGACGGACAATAATTAAAAAATATCACACATTAACTACCTTACCGTCTTCAATAACTGGCTGAGGTTTTTGAGGTCGTAAAAAAGTCCCAAATTGAGCATACAAAGCTGGCAAAACTAACAGAGTTAGTGCTGTAGAAGTAAATAAACCTCCTAAAACTACTACTGACAGCGGTTGCAAAATTTCCTTGCCCGCCCCGCCTTCAAATACTAAAGGTGCTAAACCCAAAGCTGAAGTTAAAGCGGTCATCAGGATGGCGTTGAGCCGTTCCATCGAACCTTTAATAATTGCTTCCTTAAAAGGCAGTCCTTCAGCAAATTTAGTGTTGTAGTTGTCTACTAAAAGCAAGCCGTTACGGGTAGCAACGCCGAATAATGTGACAAAGCCAACTAGGGAAGCTACAGAGATGATGCCGCCAGTCACAGCTACCGCAATTACTCCTCCTACTAATCCGATCGGCAAATTAATCATAATCATAGCTGTTGAAGGAAGGGACTTGACGGACAAGTACATCAATACTGTAATTACCAAAAAGGCGATCGCACTAAATATGATAATATTTTGCGAAGCTCTTTGCTCAGCTTCAAATTGACCGCCGTACTGGATAAAATAGCCAAAAGGCAACTGCACCTCTCGTTTTACTTTAGCTTGAATTTCATTCACAACCGATCGCAAATCCCTACCTTTAGCATTCGCCGCCGCCACAATCAAGCGAGAAACATTCTCGCGATTAATCGTATTTGGGCCCGTACCGTATTTGACAGTAGCAACTTGGGCCAGGGGAATTTTGTTGCCGCTCGGAGTATCAACCAACAAATTCTGAATAGTTTCTAAGTTATTTCGAGCTTCAGGCTGCAACCAAACAACTAAGTCAAAAGTTTGCTGCACCTCCAAAACTTGAGAAACCACTTTGCCGTTCAAAGCTGTTTCAATTATTTCAGAAAGCTCTCCGATTTTCAAACCGTATCTACCCGCAGCTTGACGGTTAAACTTAATTTGAATTTGTTGCACTGGCACCTGCGGTTCAAGTTGCAAATCCACAATTCCTTCAACTGTTTTCATTTGCTCTTCAACTTTTGCACCGATGCTGCGAAGTTGATCCAAATCAGGGCCAAAGATTTTGACAGCAATCTGACTTCTGACACCAGATAAAACCTCATCCATCCGGTGAGAAATAAAACCGCCGATATTTGGTGCAACTCCCGGCAATCTAGCAAATTCCTGCCGCAGCGACTCCAAAGTTTTCGGCCTGTTTTTCATCCCTTTCTCGCTCAAACCGATATCGATGTGAGCTAAATTAACTCCCGCAGCATCAGCATCTCCCGGAGCTCGGCCCGATCGCACTTGCACGTATTCAAACCTGCTATCATCCTTAAGTGCATCTTCAATAGCAAAAGCCGCGCTATCTGTTGTCTCCAAAGACACCCCCGGATAAAGCTGAATAGTATTCACCAAAGTTTGCTCCTGAAACTCCGGCAAAAACACCCGTCCAAAGGATGGCAAAATAATTAGTGCAGCCACCATACTAGCAGCAGCAAAAGCTAAAATAATCCCCGAATAGCGCATTGACAATTTTATCAAAAAATGATATATTTTTTTGCAAAATATCGGCAGCCAAGGTTCCGCAGCGCTCATACGTTTGTTAGGCAACAAGATAGCGCAAAGTGCCGGAGATATTAACAGCGATTCCAGACTAGAAATCACAACAACTACCAGATAAGTAATCCCCATCGGCGTAAAAATTCGACCTTCTACACCGGGCAAAGTAAAAATAGGAGAAAACACCACAATCCCAATAACAGTCGCTCCAATTAACGAATCGCGCACCTCCTGACTGCCGTCAAAAATCACATCCATCACCGGACGCGGATGAAGAGAAGACGTATTTTCTCTCAAGTTGCGGTAGGTATTTTCCGCATAGACGATCGCATCGTCGATCGCAGTGCCGATCGCCACCGACAAACCCCCCAAAGTCATCGTATTCAGCCCCAGCCCCAGCCAATACATCGCCAGCAGCGCCAACAGCCAAGTCAAAAAGAAATCCAGCAAAACAACCGCCAGAGTCCGCCAATTCATCAAAAACGGGATGAGAATAAGGGTGACAATGATGCTGCCTTCAACTAAAGCCGATCGCACATTCTCCACCGAGGAATTAATATATTCTTCCTGTCGAAAAGTCACAGTAACTTTAATATCTTTGGGCAGAGCTTGCTGCACCTCAGCCATTGCTGCCTCAACCGCTTTAGTTACTGTCGGAGTATCAGCAACTGGCTGTCTGTTTACCATCACAATCACAGCTTTTTTGCCGTTAAAACTGCCATCGCCCCGCTTGATTGCAGCACCAATTTTGACATCAGCTACATCACCAATTCTGACAGGTGTTCCGTGGCGAGAGGCGATCGCAGATTGCTGCAAATCTTCCAGAGACTCAATCCGCCCCACCCCGCGGATTAAAGTTTCTCGATCCGGCGTAATTAAATACCCCCCCGGCGCGTTAACATTCGCAGCAGCAGCCGCTTCAGCAACTTGCTGCAACGACACATTAAAAGCTTTCAACTTGGCAGGTTCAACTAATACTTGATACTGCCTTTCTTCGCCGCCGTAAGCTACTACTTGAGCAACGCCAGTCACTGCCAAAAGCCGATTTGTGACTTGCCAGTCAACTAGACGGCGCACTTCCATCAAAGGAGTAGTTTCTGATGTAAAAGCATAGGTGATAACAGTGCCCACAGGAGAAGTTGTGGGAGAAATTTGCGGTGTTTCTACCCCAGCCGGGAGTTTGCTTTGTGCTTGCTGCAACCGTTCTGTTATCAACTGGCGCGCTTGATAAATTTCAGTTCCCCAATCAAAGATTACCTTAACCGCAGAAAGACCCACAGCCGAAGACGATCGCACTGCTGTCACCCCAGGAGTTCCGTTAATCGCACTTTCGATCGGCAGTGTTACCAAAGACTCGATTTCTTCCGGCGCGAGCCCTGGTGCTTCCGTCTGAATTTCGACTTGCGGGGGTGCAAAAGGAGGGAAGACATCAAGGGACATTTTGGGGATGATAGAAAATGTCCACAGACTAACAATAATGGTGGCGATAACGACTAGCCAGCGGCGGTTAATTACCCATCTAAGAATAGTGCTGAACATTTTATGATTTTATAGAGGTGATGACTACCAGCCACCGTTGGGCGATCGACTATTTAACAATAAAATTTAGCAGATATTAAAGGCTCCGACTGCCGTAGCTTTTCCCGCGATTCCTTGGATGAACAGTGTTAAATAGCCATTATATTTAGCTTGACACCCAAAAATGAAATTAGGATGAAATATTTTAAGATTTAACCCCGATTGATAAGTCATCTCAAATCTCAAATCATATAAGATGCACTCTTTTGACTTACTTCAAAAAGATGAACTTGCCATTATTTCCATCTACATCCATCTTGATTTGAGCAATGTAAAACTGGCTCTGTAGAACTTCACCTTCAGGGGTAAAGGCAATTTGACCGAGAGGAGTATTGTACTTTCCAGCTAGGATTTGCTGATTCAGCTTTGTGCGTAACTCTGCCAATGACAACGCGCTGAGTTTGGTTTTACTATCCAAAGCTTTCAAGGCTTCCACGAATACTTGTACGGCCGTGAAGGCTTTAGCACTAAACTGCGGTGGTTCCTTCTTGTTTTGCTTTACATAAGCATCGCGGAAGGCAGCATTGATTTCGCCGGGGGCTTCGGGACTATAGGCTTGAGCAATGATAATACCATCGCAGAGTGCTTGACACACCGAGAAGATATTAGAGGTGTTCAAACCATTGCCGCCAACGATCGTACCTTGATAACCCAGTTCCCGCAGTTGCCGGATCGAGTTACCTCCATCGGCTGCCAGTCCTGAAATAACAACTAAGTCGGGTTGGAGAGCGAGTGCATTACCAATTTGAGCTTGGAAGTCCGTGTCAGTAGTTTGGAACTTTTGGACGGTGACGATATCCAGCCCTTGGTTTTTAATCGCTTGCTGGAAAATTTTTGTCTCCGATGTCGTGAAAGCGTCATTTTGAGCATAAAAGACAGCGACTTTTTTAATCTTAGGATTAAGCTTAAGCGCTGCCTTTACTGCATTGGGAGCTACAAGCGAAATAGGTGCAGAGACACGGGCAATATACTCACCAATCTCAGGAATCCCTTTGGCAGTATTCGATGCGCCAATGACTGGCACTTTTGCTCGTTCTGCGATTGGATTGGCACTAAATGCCTGCTGAGAAGACGAGGGCCCAACAATGCCAACCACTCGATCTTGATTAATTAGAGTTTGGAAGGCGTTGATGGCTCCTGCTTCATCTCCTCCAGTGTCTTGAAACACCATTTTAATAGGAGTACCATTAACACCTCCCCTGTCGTTGAAATATTTCTCAGCAATTTTGGCACCACCCACTGATTCCTGAGCTAAAAGAGCATAGTTGCTGGTTTGCGAGAATGCTGCTCCAATTGGAAGGGCAGTGGCCCAATTGGGTGTAGCTGCTGCTGGTGTATTGCTCGGAGTATTAGTGGTGGTGGTGGTAGGTTGATTGGTTTGACTGCAAGCAACAACCAGTACAAAAGTGATGAACGAGGTGAGAATGTGAGTAAAGATACTTTTCTTAAACATCTTAGGACTTCCGCAGTGAGTATGTGCAACTACAATAGTCCTGAACATTTAGTTAGGTAATTGGTAGTTGGGAATTGGGAATTGGGAATTGGGAATTGGTAATTGGTAATTCTACCTTACTCCGAACTTTCGCCAACTGGGATAATGCGAAACTAGCCAGCGGCGGTTAATTACTCATCTAAGAATAGTGCTGAACATTTAAACAGTTGACAGTTGACAGTTAACAAAGTTACCGCATTATGCCTTCTTCCTGACATCCGTTACATCCGTTACAAAATCCGCTGCCGAACTTTCTTCGCGCCGATTTCCCCACCAAACCCCTGCTGCAAAAGTCAGGGATGCGATCGCAACTCCTCCCCCTATTCCCGCCCACCATAAAGACACGGGTAAATTATTAAAATTAACCTCTGTTGCCTTTGGAAATGCCTTTTTCTTTGCCTCGTCTTTTGAGGGCTTGCTGGGTCCCCGCAAAGATTGTGCGTAAAGTTGAGGTGCTCGCTGCGTTACTATCAAATCTCCCTCGAATAAACCCCTCTTGACTTCAACTAAATCTCCGGCAGTTTGACCGAGTTCAATTTCAACCGCTTGATAAGCATTGCCATTTTGGACGTAAACGGTTTTTTTCCCGCTAACATCCACTACCGCCGCACTCGGAATTGCTAAAATATTTGTGGCAGTTTTGTCTGTTAAAATCTCCAACTCAGCAAACAGTCCGGGCTTTAATTCGCCGTTAATATTATCTAGTTCTGCTTTCACCGGCACAACCCGCGTTTCTCCTGACACGGATGACCCAATTAAGGCGATTTTTCCATTGAAAGTGCGATCGGGTAAATTAGAGACTTTTACCCTGACTTCCTGACCCTGTTTTACTTGATTCAGGTCTTTTTCGTAAATGTTGGCTGTGGCCAAAACGCGGCTGTCATTTAAGAGGCTCATCAACGGTTTTTCAGCGTTTACTGACTCGCCTGGGGTGATTTCGCGATCGGCTACCGTGCCCGAAATCGGAGCAACTACGGTAACGAGTCCTCGATCGTTGGCAACAGTTCCTAATTGTTGCAGTCGCGCTTGATAGGCTGCATCAGCCAAGCGAATGCGCGACTGAGCGACTTCGACGGCAGTTTTGCCGCGTTTGAGTTGGTTCTCGGCTTCTAGGACTTCCCGGCGGCTCTGAGCTCTGGTAAGTTGAGCTTTTGCTTCTGCTACTCTGCCTTGAGACTCCCGCAATTCCCGCATAGGGAGGTCTACTTCGGCTTGTTTAATTTCGGTTTCGGCTTTGATAACTTCAGGACGGCTTTTTGCCTTAGCAACAGCGGCTTTTGCTTCGGCGAAGTGGGCTTGCGATTCCAGCATTGTGCGCCGCGCGATCGCTCCTGATGCCGCTAATTCTTTGTCGCGATCGAACTGTTCTTTAGCAATAGTTAATTCTGTTTCGGCCCGCGCTATTTCAGCTTGCGATATTTCAACTTGACGTTGATAGTTTTCTTGAGCGGCTTGCACAACTGAACGCTTGTTTACTAATTCTTGTTCTCGCTGGTACTGCTTAGTTACCGCTGTCAATTGGGTTTGGGCTTGGGCGATTTCTGCTGCGGATATTTGAAGTTGGCGATCGGAATTTTCTCGTGCTAGTTTGAAATCTCCTTCCGCTTGCTGCAAATCGGCCTCAGCTTCGGCACGTTTCGAGAGAGATTCAACCCGCAATTGTCCTAATTCTGAACTCGATACAACCGCAAGGGCTTGACCTTTTGATACTTTGTCCCCAGGCTTAACCAGCAACTCTACTACTTTCCCAGCAACAGGAGCCGTAACTTCTACTTTTTCGTTGGGTAAAGTTTCAATTTC
The DNA here is from genome assembly GCF_036701335.1 of Microcoleus sp. Pol12B5. Taxonomy (NCBI): domain Bacteria; kingdom Bacillati; phylum Cyanobacteriota; class Cyanophyceae; order Oscillatoriales; family Microcoleaceae; genus Microcoleus; species Microcoleus sp. Pol12B5. Next base: position 213,353 of record NZ_JAUBQQ010000003.1, read on the forward strand.
TCCAGTAGTTTTAATGCCGATATCTAGTCTCTGGCGCGTGGCAGGGGAGATTTTAATTCCTAACCGTTTTGCTGTTTCGGCATCGACAGAAATAGCAGCAGGAGTTTCAGTTGTTTCGCCGCTATGGTGAAATTCATTTCCGTGGCCCGCGTGGGCAAAAACAGCGGCAGGATAACTTAGCAAAATTAGGCTGAACAAACTTCCCGAAAAGCTGCTAATAATTGCCGGACATTGAGCATATTTATGAAATATCATCGTTGGCATTGTCCTTGAAATCATGTTGAGTGCCACAGGTTTAGCAGTTGGTATTTTGCTAAGGTAAGTAAGTGATACCCATTAAGTAAAGTTACTTATTAGCATTTTCCAAGAAGCGACCGCTAAGCAATGACCGAGAGCTAAAAATGCTCTACTCAACCTAGTATTTCACGGTCAAATGAAATTAGGATGAAATTTCGCATCAGCAGCCCAGATGCCCACCAGATTCTAAAATACGAAGATAAGTTTCGCCTAATGACAAGCGATTGGGCTGTAGATTTTTTTCCGTTTTTTTAATCTCTGCTCGCGCTTCAATTTCGTTTGTCAATGCGCTCACTAGCTCATCTACGGCTGCATTTGATTTATAAGTGGCGTTTAATTCCAAGCTATTCAATATCATAAACTACCTTCTCTATGTATATAGCTTTTTGCTGACCTATCTACTACTTTAGAGGTAGAGCTGATCCATTGTCTACAGTATTCTTACCTAAGTTTCTACTACTTTAGACGTAGGACGGTTCAATTATCTACAGTATGTGTAGGTACTCTCAGGAAACTGAGGTGGAGTCAGACAAATTCTAAATTCTGACAGCCACAGTCGAGCTAAATTACTGTTTGTACCAAAGTTGTCGCCACTTTTTCATTTCTTCAATTTCTGGCTTTTGTGAAGCAAGTATTTCCTGAACATTTGACCTAACGTGATTCATGTCACTCATCTTGTAGATTTGTGTCATGTTTTGTTTACGGCAGCTAAATTACTGTTTATACCAAGCTTGGCGCCACTGTTTCATTTGCTGAATTTCTTGCTTTTGCGAAGTCAGAATTTCTTGAGCTAATTTCTTCATTTCCGGGCGTTTTGACTTCTTCAAAGCATCTTGGGCCATCACTAAAGCTCCTTCGTGGTGAGGAATCATCGCATTAATAAATCGCAAGTCAAATTGGGCGTCAGCGGCCCCTAAATCCATGCTCATCATCATGCTTTGCATTTGTTCGGGAGTCATTGCCATCATGTGACCCATGGGACCGTGATAAGCCATCGGCGTACTGCTGGCTTTGGGATACCAAGTTTTTCGCCACTCTTTCATTTGATTTATTTCGCGGTTTTGAGCAGCAATTATATCAGTGGCAAGTTTTTTCATTTCCGGGCGTTTGGATTGTTTAAGCACATCTTGAGCCATGTTTACAGCACCTTGATGGTGTACTGTCATGCCATCAATAAATCGCAAATCGTAGTCGGCATCAGCAGGGCCTAAATCCATTGACATATCGTGATTCATGCCATGATTCATGCCACCGCCTTGGGCCACGTTTTGCTTATTGTTTGCTTCGGTTGCAGCCGTAACATTTGGGGCTTGAGTTTCGCTGGAAGGGGCTTTTGAACAAGCTGCAAGCACTCCACTGGTTAAAGCGGCTGTGGCGGTCAACATCAGTGCTGCAAAGCCTGTTTTCAATGAAATTGGTTTCATAGAGCTTATATCCTTAAAACGGCCATTAATCTTCAGCTTTTCACATATAAATGAAATTAGGATGAAATTTTTGCGGCGAACTTGTAAAGAATTATTGCTCTGCCCTCGAGCGCACTCAAATTTAAGATTTACAGAACTCACTTGAATCTAATTATGTAGGGTACACAGTCCGCGCCTTACCCCTATGGGTAGGGTGTCAAACCGCTTTTGTTATAATTCCTGATTTATTTTGCAATTCCCCTTGACTCTCCTGTGTACTGGAGACTTTACAATGGAGTTAATTCATTGATTGAGCAGAGTAGTTTCTGCTGAGGTTGAAATTATGACTTTACAGCTAAAAGTTCCTAAGATGGCTTGTTCTGCTTGTGCGACTATGATCGCAAAAGCAGTCCAAACCATTGACTCAGCCTCAAAGGTTGAGGCCGATCTCAAGACAAAATTGGTCACGATTCAAACCGCTAAGTCAGAAAGTGAAGTTAGGAAAGCGATCGCATCGGCGGGCTATCCAACTATTTAAAGACAAAGGGTAAATGTCTCATTGAGGATGGCATATATGGACAATCTCACACTTAAATTGCGGGGCATGAGTTGTGCTTCTTGTGCTTCATCTATCGAACAAGCAATTAAATCAGTTCCCGGCGTAATTGAGTGTCATGTCAATTTTGGGATGGAACAAGCAACCATCCAATACGACTCCAAGCAAACCAACTTAGAAACAATTCAATCGGCTGTTGATGCTGCGGGATACCAAGCTTTGCCGCTTCAAGAAATGGCGGCGCCAGAGGATGATTCCGAACAAGCCGATCGCAAATCTGAATCTCAAACCTTGCAGCGGAAGCTCTGGACAGCAGGTATCATAAGCATCCTGCTATTTGTGGGCGCTATTCCAGCGATGACCGGCTTGCATCTGCCATTTATTCCCCCATGGCTGCACAATTTTTGGCTGCAATTAGTCCTGACATCCCCCGTACAATTTTGGTGCGGCAAATCGTTTTATGTAGGAGCTTGGAAATCCTTCAAACGGCGGGTGGCGACAATGGATACCTTGATTGCCTTGGGAACGAGTGCTGCTTACTTTTATTCTGTATTTGTGACATTTTTTCCCGGTTTCTTGACAGCCCAAGGTTTGACTCCTAGCGTTTACTATGAAGTAGCAGCCAGCGTTATCGCCTTAATTTTGTTGGGGAAAACCCTAGAAAATCGGGCGAAGGGAGAGACTTCCGAAGCCATTCGGAAACTAATGGGTTTGCAAGCAAAAACTGCTCGGATAGTTCGCAACGGGGAAGAGTTGGAAGTGCCGATCGCCCAAGTGGAGGTTGGCGACATCGTGCAGGTGCGGCCGGGCGAGCAAATCCCCGTAGATGGAGATGTTATTGAGGGTGCTTCGACGGTAGACGAAGCAATGGTTACGGGAGAAAGTTTGCCTGTCAAAAAGCAGCTTGGCGACGAAGTTATCGGAGCCACAATTAACAAAACTGGCAGCTTCAAGTTTCGGGCGACAAGAGTTGGCAAAGATACATTTTTAGCTCAAATTGTCAAGATGGTGCAGGACGCACAGGGTTCAAAAGCACCGATTCAAAAGTTAGCAGACCAAGTGACTGGTTGGTTTGTTCCTGTAGTAATTGCCGTCGCTTTAGCTACTTTCATTATCTGGTTTAACACGACGGGAAACTTCACTCTAGCGACCGTGACAATGGTGGGAGTCTTAATTATTGCTTGTCCCTGCGCTTTGGGTTTGGCGACTCCGACTGCTGTGATGGTGGGAACTGGGAAAGGTGCAGAAAATGGGATTTTAATTAAAGGAGCCGAAAGTTTAGAATTGGCTCACCAAATCCAAATTATCGTGTTAGATAAAACGGGAACTCTCACAGAAGGCAAGCCGACTGTAACTGATTTTGTGACAATTAAAGGAACCGAGAATAGCAATGAGTTAAAGTTGCTGCAATTGGCGGCGTCTGTAGAGCGAAATTCGGAGCATCCTTTGGGAGAAGCTGTTGTGAGGTACGCTCAATCTCAAGAGGTTAATTTGACGGATGTTAAGGATTTTGAGGCGATCGCGGGAAGTGGTGTTCGCGGAGTTGTAGCCGGAAAGTCGATCGCCTTGGGAACGCTGAGGTGGATGCACGAACTCGGCTGCGATACTGAATATCTGGAACTGCGCGCGAGAGCTTTGGAAGCTGCGAGCAAAACGGTTGTTTGGATGGCTGTAGAAGGCAAAATAGAGGCAATTCTGGGCATTGCGGATGCTCTCAAACCGTCGTCAGCGCAGGCGGTGAAAGCACTTCAAAAACTTGGTTTGGAGGTGGCGATGCTGACGGGGGATAACCGCGCGACTGCGGAGTCGATCGCCCAATCCGTGGGAATTACTCGTGTTTTTGCTGAAGTTAGACCCGACCAAAAAGCAGCTCAAATCCAAGCCCTGCAACGGGGAGGAAAAATTGTCGCTATGGTGGGAGACGGGATAAACGATGCACCGGCTTTGGCCTTAGCAGACGTGGGAATTGCGATCGGCACCGGCACAGATGTGGCGATCGCAGCCAGCGACATTACCTTAATTTCAGGCGATTTGCAAGGCATAGTTACAGCAATTAAACTTTCCCGCGCCACCATGCGGAACATCCGGGAAAATCTGTTTTTTGCGTTTATTTATAACATCGCTGGAATACCGATCGCGGCGGGAATTTTGTACCCCATTTTTGGCTGGCTGCTAAATCCAATTATCGCCGGTGCAGCAATGGCTTTCAGTTCAGTCTCTGTAGTTACTAATGCTTTGCGATTACGGAACTTTCAAGCCAAATCTAGTGCATAAATTTGGAGGAATGAGAAAAATGTTACACCATCGTCAAATTTGGGGAAGTCTCGCGAGTTTAGGACTTGTGATGGGAATGGCATCGGGAGTTCAAGCTTCCAAAATGTCCGTCCCGCATTCTACTTCAACGACTCAATTCCGCAGCATTGAACAGCCACTAGGTTTAAAAGTTGGCGTAACAATAGGTGGTTTGACATTAATAGGTTTGGAATTGTGGTGGTTTTTGTTCAGTAAAGCTAAAGGGCAGAAAGCTGAATATATTCAGGGGATACAAGAGTTGACTATTACTGTAGACGGGGGTTATGAGCCTGCCACTGTAGTTGTGAAAGCAGGTAAATTAGTCCGGCTTAATTTCTTGAGGCGCGACCCCAACAGTTGTCTGGAAAAAGTGTTGTTACCAGATTTTCACATTGTGCGCGAATTACCTCTAAATCAGGTGACGGCTGTTGAATTCACCCCTCAAAAACCTGGACGATACCTATTTACTTGCGGCATGAATATGTTTAGGGGTGTGGTGGAAGTACAAAGCTAAATCAAATAGACAGTTATCAACCTGTGGCAATGGCGACGGTTGAGGTGCGAGTTTTTTCAGCAAGAAATCGCTAAAATAGATTAAAGCTTTAAAAATTTGGAGTGAGCTAAATGCAACTACTACACACGATGCTCCGAGTCGGCAACCTGGAAGAGTCCCTCAAATTTTACACTGAGGTTCTGGGCATGAAATTGCTGCGGCAAAAGGACTATCCAGACGGTAAATTTACTCTGGCTTTTGTTGGCTACGGCGAGGAATCAGACACTACAGTTTTGGAATTAACATACAACTGGGGCGTCACAGAGTACAATTTGGGTGATGCTTACGGTCATATTGCGATCGGCGTTGACGACATTTACGGTACTTGCGAAGAAATTAAAGCTCGTGGCGGTAAAGTTAGTCGCGAACCCGGCCCGATGAAGCACGGTTCAACTGTCATCGCTTTTGTGCAAGATCCAGATGGATATAAAGTTGAATTAATTCAACTGGAAAATCAAGGTAGCAACACCCAGAAAGTAGCAGCAACAACCGCATCTTAACTTTCTTAAGAGGGGGAAGGGGAAGGAAAAACTATCTTCCCCCTTCCATTTTCGTTTAGACAACATTCATACCCAAAACTGTCAACAGTCGTACCCACAACTGTCAACTGAAACTTTTAATTCGATCGCACCGACGGGACAAACTGCTGCAAATAAATTTTTTGCCACAATATAGAAAAACTGCTCCCTATTTGGCTTAAGCTATCAAATTTTGGAAGTAATTTAGATTCTCGGCGCTGGTCTAAAGCAGCGATGCCAGAAAAAAATACAGATAATACTAACAAAAATACTACTATCACACTAAATAAAATAGTCCAATAAACTAAAAATTCGCTTGTGTAGCTGACCGCGAATATCCACTTAATCACTAAATCCGATAAATACAAAAACAGCCCTACTGAAAACCCCACCCTGAATAATAGCCACGTCCACTTAAACATATCTGTTGCAGTCTTGCTATTTTTGGACGCAGAAAGTTCTAACTCTCTAATTTGGCTGTTAATATTTGAGGTGATTTCATACAAAGTATACTGCAAAGCATCTCTGATATAATTGAGTTCATTGTCCAGGTTTATGCACTGCTCGGATGTACTTTTATCCAAGCTCAGGTTTTGGATTTGTTTGCGGTGCGCCGCCAGTTTATTGTCTAGAGTGTAATCCCATTTTTCCAGCCGATCTACAGTCAAATACAAAAGTTCCCTATTAGCATCTAACAAGCTCTGGCAATTTATGATTGACTTAACTAACTTGCTGAGATTGTTGATATGCTCCTCTAGAGTATTTTGGGATTCCCTTTGTTTAGCTGACAATAAACTTGCGAGTTCGACATCCCGATCGCCACACAGCGACAAAGCCTCACCATACAAGTCGTCAATTTCCATTTGACCGAAATACAGTGACGCTTTGTACTCTTCTATTTCGGGAAGAGTCAGACATTCTAAGGGCTGATATTTTACCTTAAATTTATATACCAGCGCTGTCATAATCTGCGCCGATTTTCGGTCTAGCTTATCTTTGTAAGGTTCTAAAATAATTGTAGCTAGATTTTTCACTTTTGCTTCCGGGTGGTGCAGGAACTCAAAAATTTTGGCAAGTATTTTAGAGAATTCCCAGTCATTAAAATTATTTTCTGCAACTTCCAAAAAGTTTGTTACCGCTGCATCGTTTTCAGCATTCAATTTGTACGGGCCCGTAAGTGCGATCGCAGCAAATACTCGATCGATCCAAAACAGATATTCTTCGCAATCCATTGGCAGACTGGGCAACAGCCAGCTAGGGCCGTACACCCAAAAATCGAGACAATTCTCATATCCCTTGTGGCGGTCATGTCTGCTGCTGTCACCTAAAGCAATTTTGTTGCTTGCTAATAGTTGAATTTGCTCTTCTACAACCCGTCGCTCAATTTCCTCTGCATTGATTGTGGCATTGACAGCACCTTCCTTGCCTTGCCATTGCCCTGCTTCATCCAACCAAATTGACTTAATACTAACAGACGCAGACCACCGAATTAAAGGAGTCGCTCCCCCTCGCGCTTCCTGTTCTAACGCCGCCAGCAGATTTTTGCTAAAATCACTTGCTCTAGCTTCTCTCTCACTTGATATCAGCCCCTCTCGCACATTCCCCAATGCCTGAATTGCCAAAGCCCGAAACAGCAAATTCGGATGCGGTTTTCTGACGGCTTGCGGTATATTTTCTCTGAATATTCCGCTGTTGGGTACGCCCAAAACTTCAGCAAAAGGCTCGATGCCGCACTGTTGCAGGAATTTTTCAACTAGGTTTATTCTTTGCCAAGGTTGAGTATATTTAGTGAGAAGGAAGATGAGTGCTGTGCCGCTGCACCCCCTTGACTCAGGGATGTTAGTGCGATCGAGTTTCCACACATTGCTCGTCATAATTTGTCGCGATGACAATTACTATATCTTGACGCTGTTGTTTGATGCTCATTTCAATTTTACATCTACTGCTGCTTTTTGTCAATATTCGTCCTGGACGCATAGGGAATTTGAAACCCGGTTTCACGAGGAAATTTATTATAACTTAAGCCTAGATTTTTCCTATAAAGCTAGTTAATAAAAGCCAATATGAACCCCGAAATAAATATATTATTTAGCAATAATTGGTCAAATGTCCAAAGTATAAGTTGGGCAACGAAACCCCACCTAATATAGTTATTTTTTGGTTGGGGCTTTTAATATTTTGTCGCTGACCATTTGATCAACGATTAAGTCGCTGATAATTTGAGCTCCGTGGGAGGTAAAGTGCAAGCCGTCATTATTTTTCACATAGCCTCGCTTACCCGATTTATTAGCAACTACTGGAACAAATTTTCCTGCTTGGGCAAATGTCTCCCAAGTAGAAACAAATTCGATTTTGGATGAAGATTTGCTGGCATTTTTATAAATATCGTTCATGATGGGAAAAGCTTTTAAATACGAAGATTTGTTAGGGATCGATTGACCGACCCAATACACTTTTCTGACGGATGACGAATCCAGTAACTTGGCATATCTTTCAACTCTTTCTTGATAAGCTTTTTGCCATTCCTTGGTTAGGACAGCGCGGCCTTTTCCTTGAGAATCAATAATATTTTGACGGTCATTTGCTCCGAACAAAACTATCACTACATCCGGCTGGTAATTATTAAGAATTTGGCGAGTTCTGGCATACCAATCATAATAATCTATCCGATTTAATCCAGTCGAGACCTTATAGTCTATTTTGGTATCGACGATATTGTATTTTTTCTTAAGAGTGTACTGGAGTTGAATTCCTAAGTCGAACATTACGGAATCTCCAATAAATAAAAATTTGCGATAAGGTATGGTCAGTTTGGGTTTAGCTGGAGTTGTTTTTTTAGCAGTAGCAGGCTTTGGGGGTTGAACGGCCGTTTTTGTTTCGGTTTTGACAGGAGGAAGTTCTGATTATTTGGGGATGGTGTCGAAGTTAATATCTTTAATTTTGCTCCAAAAATCTTGTTCGGATTTTCGGAAACCATCTATTTCGATCTGGCCCACCGCTTGTTTAATTTCTGCACTGGCGAAAGGAGTTGAAGCGAAGCTTTTCAGAAATAATGATAAGTTTGAAAATATTAAAGTGAGAATTACAGAAGTAACAATCAGCAAAAATTCCCGGTCTTTCATATTTCTTAGAAATTAAAGTAAATAAAAGGCGGCATGGTACTTGGCCCCAACATCAAGATAGTATACACGAGCAGTGAAACTAAGACAACCCGAAAGAAAATGTTTTTTAAGGACAATACGGTTTGCAATAGTTGGGAGATGCGATCGCCCCACAAGTTGATAGCGCCAATGACTGCAATTACTAAATACAATTGCCAAAAGTTAAATTGAAAAGTGGCTACAGCAGGATTGACAATTCCTTGAAAAAAACTCACCGCCGTTTCCCAGTTGGGAGTGCCGAAAAATACCCAGCTACAAGTAACAAAAGTAAATGTTAGCAGCCAACTGCAAAATTTAGCCAATCTGGGAAAGGCATAGTCTAATTTAAAGTGGATAGCTTGGGGGATATCTTTACATAAATGGTTGACAATTAATCCTAAACCGTGAATTGCTCCCCAGAAAATAAAGTTTAAACCTGCGCCGTGCCACAATCCACCGATCGCCATTGTCATCAGTAAATTTACGTACTTCCTCAACTTGCCATATTTGTTGCCGCCAAAGGGAAAGTAAACGTAATCCCTCAGCCACTCGGAAAGACTGATGTGCCACCTTTTCCAAAATTCTTGCAGGCTGAGCGATCGGTATGGCATATTAAAGTTGGCAATGGGTTTAAAACCCAGCAAACAGGAGATGCCGTTGGCTAAATCCGAGTAGCCGCTGAAATCTACGTAAATTAGACAGGAATAGGAAATTGCCGCGAGGATTAAATCGATGCTGCTGTACTGCTGGGGGACTTTGAATGGCAAGTCAGTGAAGTTAAACAAAAAGCTGGCTAAAGTATATTTTTTGAAGAGTCCAGACAAAATCAAAACTATAACTTCTTCAATTTTATAGTCGTATTTTTCCTGTGAATTTAGCTGCGAGTAAAATTCGCGAGCTCGCGAGATTGGCCCGGAGGCAATTTGCGGAAAATAGGTAATGTAGGTGGCATAGTCTACAAATTTCGGACAAGGGATTTTTTGCTGGTAGCAGTCGATTAAATGAGAAATCATTCTAAAAGTGTAGAACGACACGCCGACGGGGGCGATTATTTGCAAAACTGGAAAGTTGGCTGGAATTTGTAGCTGGTTCAGTACCTCAAATAAAGAAGTTACAAAGAAGTTGCAATATTTAAAGATGCCGAGATAGCCAATGTTGAAAATTAGACCGGAGATTAAAGCAAATTTTTTATACTTACTCTTGCAGAGAACCCGGAGAATGATATAATTGTAGACTGTAGAGAAAATGAGGAGCAAGAGAAAGTCAAAACTCCAAAACGAATAAAATAATAAACTCGCAACTAACAAGACAATTTTATACAAATCGACTTGGGGCTTCACAGAGACGATCAGGCTAAAAATAATTAGGAAAAATACTAAAAATTGGTAAGTGGGAAATAGCATATATCTCAGCCGATAAAAAATCTTGTTGCTGGCAATATTTTTATAAGTACGGCCACCCAACCTATCCCGAAGGGAATCGCCAGAGTGGGTCTGAACGCACCAAATTTCGGGGTGGATTGCGGAGTGTAAGCTTTTGCAACAGGTCAATTAGGTCACAAGTTCCGCCTTAGTTAACCGCACTCATAAATTCATAATCCTGTTTAAAGATTATGATGGTTGTGAGACGATGTATTAACGGATAACAACAGGAATCCCCTTGATTGCGAGGAACCAACGTGCAGCCAACAGACCCTAGCAAATTTACAGATCAAGCCTGGGAAGCCATTGTCAAATCCCAGGATGTAGCCCGCCGCTTTGCCAATCAGCAGCTAGAGGTTGAACATTTAGCCATCGCCCTTCTCGAACAGCAAGGCCAGGCAAACAGCATTCTCAGCAAAGCTGGAGTCGATGCCCCCCGCTTGGCCCAGCAGTTAGATGCTTTTGCCAAACGACAGCCCAGAGTTGCCAACGCTGACCAACTATACCTCGGTCGCGGCTTAGAAGTTATGTTAGATGTTGCCGAGGCCACCAGGGCGACTTGGCAAGATAATTTTATCGCCGTTGAACATTTATTAATTGGCTTAGTAGAAGACGAACGAGTCGGGCGCAGGTTGCTGACAAAAGGCGACGGGCCGCCGGGCCGCCCCGGTTACGATCGCAAACCCCCAGCCGGTACACTCGATCGACCAAAACTCGAAGAAGCAATCAAATCTTTCCGCGCCACTGCTAAAGCCCAAGAAAAAAATTCCGAAACCGGGAAAGGCAGCCGCAGCAACGCTAAAGCCCAAGATCAAGATGGCGAAGCTAACTCCGACGCCCTCAGCAAGTACGGCCGCGATTTGACAGAAGCCGCCAAAGCCGGCAAACTCGACCCAGTAATTGGCCGCGACGAGGAAATCCGCCGCGTGGTACAAGTTCTTTCCCGCCGCCAAAAAAACAATCCGGTGTTAATTGGCGATCCCGGAGTCGGAAAAACTGCGATCGCCGAAGGTTTAGCCCAGCGAATTGTCAACGGCGACGTACCGGAATCTTTGAAAAATCGCCAGCTATTTAGCCTCGACATGGGCAGTTTAATTGCTGGGGCAAAATTCCGGGGCGAATTTGAAGAACGATTGCGGTCTGTCCTGCGGGAAGTCATCCATTCCGACGGGCAAATTGTCCTATTTATTGACGAATTGCACACGGTTGTAGGCACTGGCGGCGGTGGCAGTTCCGGTTCGGGAATGGATGCGGGAAATTTGTTAAAACCCATGTTGGCCAGAGGCGAATTGCGCTGCATCGGCGCTACAACTCTCGACGAATTCCGCAAGAATATTGAAAAAGATCCAGCCCTGGAACGCAGATTTCAACAAGTATTTGTCGGCGAGCCCAGCGTAGAAGATACTGTTTCGATTTTGCGCGGATTGAAAGACCGTTACGAACGCCACCACGGGGTAAAAATTACTGATTCGGCCCTGGTAGCTGCTGCAACTCTGTCTTTTCGCTATATTTCCGATCGCTTTTTGCCGGACAAGGCGATCGACCTCGTAGATGAAGCGGCCGCCCACTTGAAAATGGAGATTACCTCTAAACCTGTGGAATTGGAAGGCATTGACCGCCGGGTGATGCAGTTGGAAATGGAAAAATTGTCGATCGAAGGGGAAGGAAAAGGTACTCTAGCCCCCGGGCTCGGCTTCCGCGTCGAACGCATCACATCGGAGATTGACATTTTAAAAGTCAAGCAGGAAAAATTGTCCTCTCAGTGGTTGGGCGAAAAGCAGTTGTTGGATGCAATCAATAAATTGAAAGCAGAAGAAGACCAACTGCGAGTGCAAATTGAACAGGCAGAAAGGGCTTACGATTTGAATAAAGCCGCACAGTTAAAGTACGGCAAGTTGGAAACTGCGGTGCGCGATCGCGAAGCGAAAGAAGCGGAACTTTTGAAACAGCAAGCTCAAGGTTCTTCCCTGCTGCGCGAAAAAGTTACTGAGGGCGATATTGCGGAAATTGTCGCTAAATGGACGGGCATTCCGGTTAACCGGTTGTTAGAGTCCGAACGCCAAAAATTGCTGCAATTGGAAAAACACTTGCACCAAAAAGTCATCGGTCAAGAGGAAGCTGTAACAGCCGTGGCGGCGGCAATTCGCCGCGCTAGGGCGGGTATGAAAGATCCGGGGAGGCCGATCGGCTCTTTCTTGTTTATGGGCCCAACAGGCGTCGGAAAAACTGAGTTAGCGCGGGCGTTGGCGGAGTTTTTGTTTGACAGCGATGATGCGATCGTCCGCATCGATATGTCGGAATACATGGAGAAGCACAGCGTTTCTCGGTTGGTAGGAGCTCCTCCCGGATATGTCGGTTACGATGAAGGGGGACAACTTTCCGAAGCAGTGCGGAGACATCCTTATTCGGTAGTGCTGTTTGACGAAGTGGAAAAAGCGCACCCGGACGTATTTAACATTTTGCTGCAAGTGTTGGATGACGGCAGAATTACCGATTCTCAAGGTCGAGTGGTTGACTTTAGAAATACCGTAATTGTGATGACTAGCAATATCGGCAGCGACCACATTTTAGACGTGTTTACTAAGAAGGAAAAAACCGTCAAAAAACCTGCGAGTCGGAAGCAGGAAACGAAAGATTTGTCAAGTCAAAAGACAGATTATAAAGTGGCTGCCGACGGTACTGTTGAGGTGTCGGCCCAGCGAGTTGATGTTGATACTGTAACTAAGAGTGAAAACAAGACTGAAAACAAGAGTGAAAATGAAAATTTATTGACTCAAGACCGGGAGACAGACCAAGAGTACGAACAGATGTTAAAACGGGTGATGACAGCGCTGCGATCGCACTTCCGGCCCGAATTTCTCAATCGGGTGGACGAGATAATTTTATTCCACACTTTGAGCAAGGTCGAACTGCGGCAAATTGTCAGCATTCAAGTCAAGCGGATCGAGCGTTTGTTGGCCGAGCAAAAAATCACTTTGGAACTGTCCGATGCGGCGAAAAACCATATCACAGATGTCGGTTACGACCCGGTTTACGGCGCTCGTCCCTTGAAACGCGCTATCCAGCGGGAGTTGGAAAACCCGCTGGCTAACAAGATTCTGGAAAATGCGTTTGTGGAGGGAGATACAATTGCGATCGACTGCGAAAATAACACTTTGCAGTTTCGCAAAAAAGAGTCTCGTCCGGCGCTAGTAGGTAATAGTTTGTAGTTGCCGAATAGTTTGGAACAGGGAAGATGCCTGTTCCACAAACGATCAATTTTCTTGTGGAACAGGCATCTTCCCTGTTATTGACAATTAGAAACAGGGAAGATGCCTGTTCCACAAACGATCAATTTTCTTGTGGAACAGGCATCCTGCCTGTTATTGACAATTAGGAACAGGCAAGATGCCTGTTATTGAAAATGGTGAAACCTGTTACTTGATATCAAGAATTAGACATGGTGCGGCTGCCATAGGCATCCATGCTGTAGGCGGGAACGCGAACGCTGTAATCCATCTCTGTTGCTGTGATTGCTACAGCCAATTTTTCAAAAGATTCATCGTTCCAATTCCGTTCGTGGATGGGCTTTGACTGTTCGCCTAGGAAATATGCTTGAGTGCCAATTACTGAGGCTGCTACCCAACCGACGATTAAAAGAGCGATTACAATAGTCATTTTTACTTTTTCCTTAACTTTTGTTGCTTTATGTAAACTAATGTAACGAAAATTAGCAATCAACGTCAAGGTACTGTAATGTCGTGGCAACCGTCCGGCAGGTAGTAAATACCGCACCTAATCCTGAGTCTGTAGGGTGCGCTTAGTGTCAACAAGGGTTCGATCCCCCCTAACCCCTCCTTAATAAGGGGGGAACAAGAGTGTTCTCAAAGCCCCCCTTATCAAGGGGGATTTAGGGGGATCTAGACTGGGCTAGCAGCGAGAGATACAGAGGGGTTTCAGGCTTAAGTTGACACGCTTTGGTAGGGTGGGCACCGCGCATCGGTAGCTAGCACAGTACCCGGATTGTGAACTGTATCCGAAATAGCAAAACAGATTTTTGAGATTTTATAGTTAAGAAATCATAAGTTTTGCGTTAATAAATTACGATTAAAAGTCTGCCGCTGGCATGAGGAATTGCGGTCAAATTATGAGTTATGATTTATCGGTTTGGATGGGAACTAACAAATCCCAATTACCAAATTTTAAGTACAAATTACTAATTACCAATCATCGCTACAAATCATGCCCAACTCAATGTTAAATGACGACCCCTTGTGGTTCAAAGACGCGATTATTTACGAAGTACCAGTTCGGGCTTTTTCAGACAGCAATGCAGACGGGATCGGCGACTTTAGAGGACTGACAGAAAAACTGGATTACCTGCAAAACTTGGGAGTAACAGCAATTTGGGTACTGCCATTTTTTCCTTCACCGCTCCGAGACGACGGCTACGATACATCTCACTATACTACGGTCAACCCGATTTACGGCACATTAGAGGACTTTAAAGACCTTTTAGAAGCAGCGCATCAACGGGGAATTAGGGTCATTATTGAGTTAATTGTTAACCACACTTCCGACCAGCACGCTTGGTTTCAGCGAGCGCGTCGCGCCCCGAAAGGCAGTAACGAAAGAGATTTTTATGTGTGGAGTGACACGCCGGAAAAATATCAAGATGCTCGGATTATTTTCCAAGATTTTGAAACATCTAATTGGGCTTGGGATGCGGTAGCAAAAGCTTATTACTGGCACCGTTTTTATTCCCACCAACCCGATTTGAATTACGACAATCCCGCCGTCCGCCAAGCCATTTTAGATGTAGTAGATTTCTGGTTGGCACTGGGAGTAGACGGACTGCGAATGGATGCGGTGCCTTACCTGTATGAGCGCGAAGGTACTAACTGCGAAAACCTGCCCGAAACTCACCTATTCCTGAAGCAATTGCGGCAGCACGTAGATGAGAAATTCCCGAACCGGATGCTGCTGGCTGAGGCGAATCAGTGGCCGGAGGATGCGGTTGAATATTACGCTGCTGGCGATGAATGTCACATGAACTTTCATTTTCCGCTGATGCCGCGTTTATTTATGGCTTTGCATATGGAAGATAGCTTCCCAATTAGCGACATTCTCCAGCAAACTCCGCATATTCCCAATAATTGTCAGTGGGCATTGTTTTTGCGGAATCACGATGAATTGACGCTGGAAATGGTGAGTGATGAAGACCGAGATTATATGTATCGGGTTTACGCTCAAGACACTCAGGCGAGAATTAATTTGGGTATCCGCCGCCGCTTGGCTCCTTTGATGGGAAATAACCGCCGCCGCATTGAGTTGATGAATGCTTTGCTGCTATCTCTTCCGGGTACGCCGGTGCTTTACTACGGCGATGAAATTGGCATGGGAGACAATATCTATTTGGGCGATCGCAACGGGGTGAGAACTCCGATGCAGTGGAGTGGCGATCGCAATGCCGGTTTTAGTCGCGCGAACCCGCAGCGGCTGTACGCACCGCCAATTGTTGACCCTGAATATCACTACGAATCTATTAACGTGGAAGCGCTGCGGGCGAATCCGAGTTCTCTTTGGTGGTGGATGAAACGCCTGATTGCAATTCGGCAGCGCTTCCAAGCATTCGGCCGCGGAACTTGCGAGTTTCTGTACCCGGAAAACCGCAAAGTTTTAGCTTTTGTACGCACTTATCAAGACGAACACATCCTCGTAGTGGCTAATTTGTCACGCTTTGTCCAGACAGCAGAATTAGACCTGGCGCCATTTAAAGGTGCTGTTCCGGTGGAGATTTTCGGCCGCACGGAGTTTCCTGCTGTTGGCGATTCGCCTTATTTTTTGAGTTTGAGTCCTCACACGTTTTACTGGTTTACTCTTACTGCTAAACACGAAGATTTTTCGTCGCACGGTCATCCTACAGACTTGCCTAGTTTGGCGGTCATAGGTAATTGGAAAACTGCTTTTGCTACAAGTCAGTTAAGCGATATGCTGCTTAATCTTTTGCCGGGATACTTGCGGCGTAATCGCTGGTTTAGCGGTTCTGATAGGACAATTCAATCTTTAGAAATAAGTGAGGTTGTACCGATTGAATATAAAGATAGCGCGGGAGAGGAATCTCAAGTTTACATTCTGTTTTTGCGGTTGAATTATACTGAAGGTATGCCGGAAACTTACGTTTTGCCTTTAGGGTGGGAAGAGATTAAAGGCGATGTGGACGATCGGGCGATCGCGCGCCTGCACTTCCCAGAAACCAAAAAGGAAATCGGGGTACTATTTGATGCTGCTGGGGAGAAAGGTTTTCTGAGCGCGCTGCTGGGGGCGATCGGCAATTCTCGCAGTTACAGAGGTGTTGCAGGTCAACTGCTAGGAATTGCCGACAGTGCATTCAAATCAGAAGAAGATTTATCGCAGCTCGACCCTCACGTGTTCAAAAAAGAACAAAGCAATACATCCGCAGGTTACGGCGACCGCTTCGTCCTGAAAATATTGCGAAAAATCGAGGAAGGAATCAACCCCGAATTAGAAATCGGACGCTTTTTAACAGAGCGAAACTCGATCCAACACTATGCTCCAATTGCCGGAGCATTGGAATATCACACACCAGCAAAACAAGTCCTTACAGTCGGAATCCTACAAAAATTAATCCCCGACAGCGTAGATGCTTGGTCTTATACATTAGACACACTGCGCGACTATTTCGAGCAAGTAATGACAGTAGAAGCAAAGCATTCTGGCGAGAATTTATCTACTGCCCCGGAAAATTATTTGCCGAACGCTTTGACCGGACAAACCCAGCGACAGCCAAACTCGCTAGTAGCGGATTTATCCCTAGAAATTCCGCCATTGGCTCGCGAACTCATCGGCTCTTACTTAGCATCAGCCGAGCTTTTAGGTCAACGGACAGCCGAACTTCACCTCGCTTTAGCGTCTGACGCAGAAAATCCCGCTTTTGCCCCAGAAAGCTTCACCTCCTTTTACCAGCGTTCCATCTATCAACACATGAGAAATCTGGCGGGAAGAACTTTGCTGGATCTGAAAAAACGGCTGTCCAAACTGCCGCCAGACATACAAAAATCGGCGCAAAAGCTCCTCAACCGCGAAGATTTGCTCATGGAACGTTTCAAGTCTATTTTGAATTTGAGAATCACCGCCGATAGAATTCGCTGTCACGGAGACTTTCATTTCGGGCAAGTTCTTTATACAGGTAAAGACTTCGTAATTATTGATTTCGGAGGAGAACGCGATCGACCCTTAAGCGAGCGGCGGATGAAGAGGTCGCCCCTGCGAGATGTTGCAGGAATGCTGCAATCTATAAGTTACGCTGTTACTTTGGCACTCCGCAATGAAGTAGAAAGCGGCATGATTCGCCCTGAAAATCTCCCCGAGATGCAGCAGTGGGCGAACGTTTGGCACCGCTGGGTCAGCCTAACTTTTGTCAAGAGTTATTTGGCGACTGCAGCCGATGCAAGTTTCTTGCCCAAATCTATACCGGAACTACAAGTTTTGCTGGATGCTTACATTTTGGAAAAAGCGGTTGCCGAGCTAGCCTACGAACTCAATTACCGCTTAGATTTCGCGGAAATTCCGCTTCAGCGGATTCTACAATTGCTGAATTAATTAAGGGCGGGTTTATCTATACTCGTTAGGGTGCGTAGCTTTTTAGTTCCTCAATTAACAGCGAGATGCTAGAAAGTCACGCACCTTACACCATACCAAATCTGCTTTGATAACGATTAGATTGGCGAATATAATTCGCTCTTTTATACCATTTCCCTAAAATCGTGCAACACTCTTCGACCCCCCTAGCCCCCCCGCTGCATTGCGGGGGGAACAAGAATACTGTTGCATTCTTTTTTGAAATTGGTATTACAAACAAATTCCGCGCCAAGCGAGGCTAGAAGAAAAGATGGTAAAAAAATGATTTCGTATTACTTAAAATAAAGAGCAGCTTGATATAAAACTTGTTCTTGATGAGTTAACAAAGTGCAGTCAGAAAGCGGGTAGGCCACACAAGTAATAGCGTAGCCAGCTTGCAATTCTGAGGGCTTCAAAAACTTTTGTTCACTTTGGTCGATTTCACCGCTCAGCAGTTTGACAACGCAAGCAGAACACTCTCCTTGCTTGCATCCATTCGGCAAACGGATGCCGGCATCTTCTGCCATATCTAAGATATACTGGTCGTCTGGTACTGCGATCGTGCGATCGAGCGCAAGTTCCTGATTCACCAACCGAACTTGATAAACTGCCATTTTTTTCTTATTCCTCGCGAAAAGGCGGGTTTACGATGCTGTTAGTCCTAGCAAATATTTCGGGTAAAACCCGCCCCTACAACTAGAAAGGGCGGATTTGTATGGTGTAGATCTAGACAAGTGCTTCTTGATAATCGAGATTTTCATCGAGATAAATAGCCCGAATATCCTCCGGCAAATTTGATTCTAAAGTTTGATATCCTTTTTGCAGTAAAGCCTTTACCTGAGCGGGCGAAATAGCTTCGCCTTCTGCTTGCAAATAAGCTGCAATTCGAGTTTCGCTCCAGCGGAAAGTCTGAGCCATCAACACCACTAAACGCGGCAGCGGCGCTAACAATTCCAAGGCTTGTTTGACGTAACACCACAGGGGAGGCGGAGCCGATTGCAAAGAGTAGTGAATCGACTCAACAGGGGGCAATTCAGCTTGATTTATGCAGACGGCCGTGACATTAATCAGCCAGTTTTGGAGACTGAGATTTCCGCCATCAGACTCTTGGGTTTCGCGGCGCAAATCGAGGCCTCGGAGTTCGTGATAGATGTGCAGCCAAGTGTGGGCAAATAGATAATCGCCTTGTACGGGCGATCGCACGGAATGGCGAATCAGGGAGTGTACAATTTGAGCATAGCGGCAAAAAATCGCCGTGAAGAAGCGACCCTGATCGGGATGGTTTTGAAACAGAGTCAATAATTCCTGATCGCTGTGATGGAACAGGGATTTGACTACAGGATGGTTGAGTTCTGAAAAATTAGGTGTTTGCACAATTGTTCTGGAATAGCTTGGAGAATAAATGCTGGTGCAGCCCGATTCTACACGATTTGTCGATCGACATTCCAGAGTTGAGGGTGATTTTTTAGCGGTACGATGCTCGCAGAGCGGTATTTATGGCATTTTGCGGCTTTTTCAAGATAGTGTGTGGTGTTAACCCGTGCGATCGAGCTTTTCATACACCAGAAAAGTTATCAAAAACTCTGGCTATATTACTTCCCATAAAAAAGAATCTTCACCGGAACAATGCGTGTCGGTTCACCACGATAAATTAAAAGTGTTCGCTTACTTCATTACTCCGGACAGTTTTGGGAACGAGACTACACGCTTACGCGGGGCAAGGATCATAAATAAAGTCGAATTAAATGTAAGTCAGGGGTGGAGCTGACATTGATTTAATTATCCACAGGGGCTGCGAAGTCGTATAGAATAAGCCATTGGGCCATATAAAAACTGTCCGGACTATTGTTACTTATATCGTTTCCGGTAGCATCAGAATGATACCGAGGACATGGCACTGCCGTGTCCTGACTGTGGATAATATTAATTCCGATCTACCGGAGTTGATATTACTACTATAAATAACCATATCCTCCGCCCCCCGGAGTCTCAATGACAAACACATCCCCCGGCTGCATTTCCACAGTCGCCGTACTCCCCAACTCCTCAACTTTTCCCTCAACCGTTTCAACATAATTCCGTCCAACTTTACCCGCTTCGCCCCCATTCAAACCGCAAGGATAAATCACCCGCCGCCCCGATAAAATTCCCGCCGTCATCGCCTCCCGAAACCGCACTCGCCGCACAACTCCATTACCGCCGCGATGATATCCATTCCCCCCGCTATTAGCCAGAATTTCAAAATTTTCTAACAACACCGGAAACCGCCATTCTAATACTTCTGGGTCAGTTAAACGCGAATTAGTCATGTGAGTTTGCACCGCATCAGTACCGTCAAAATCTGCACCCGCACCCGAACCGCCGCAAATAGTTTCATAATATTGATAGCGCTGATTTCCAAAGGTAAAATTATTCATAGTTCCCTGAGAAGCCGCCATCACTCCCAAAGCACAATACAAAGCATCGGTAATATTCTGCGATGTTTCCACATTTCCGGCAACTACCGCCGCTGGATAGCGAGGATTCAGCATACAGCCTTCGGGATTGATGATTTCGAGAGGTTTCAAACAGCCCGCATTTAGAGGGATATCGTCATCTACCAAGGTGCGGAAAACATACAAAACAGCGGCTTTGCACACGGCTGCGGGAGCATTAAAATTGTTGGCTTGTTGAGCAGAAGTGCCAGTAAAATCTATTTTTGCACTGCGCGCAGACTTGTCAATTGTAATCGCTACCTTAATTTGTCCGCCGCTATCCATCGGATAAGTAAACTCGCCATCTTGCAAAACATCAATTACCCGCCGCACCGACTCTTCCGCATTGTCTTGTACGAAGCCCATATAAGCTTGCACAGTCTCTAATCCATAATGCTCTACCATCTTGAGAAGTTCTTCTGCGCCGCGCTTGTTAGCAGCAATTTGTGCTTGCAAATCGGCTATATTTTGAGCGGAATTCCGAACAGGAAAATTCCCCGCTGTCAGAAGTTCTAGTAATTCTTTTTCTTGAAAATTGCCCGCGCTTACTAATAGGAAATTGTCAAGCAATACACCTTCTTCAGTTACTGTTGTACTGTTGGGAGGCATGGAACCGGGAGTAATGCCGCCGATGTCGGCGTGGTGTCCCCGCGAGGCAACATAAAACAAAGGAAGGGAGGAATCACGATCGAATACTGGAGTAATAACGGTGATATCTGGCAAGTGTGTGCCGCCGTTGTAGGGATTGTTAGAAACATAAACATCGCCCGGTTGAATGGCATTGCCTTGTGCTAAAATTAAAGCTTCAACGCTTTCGCTCATCGAGCCCAGATGTACGGGAATGTGGGGCGCGTTGGCAACTAATTGCCCGTTTTGGTCGAAAATTGCACAGGAAAAGTCGAGACGTTCTTTGATGTTGACTGAGGAACTTGTGTTTTGCAATGTGACGCCCATTTGTTCGGCGATCGCCCGAAACAAATTATTAAAAATTTCCAGCAAAACCGGATCGGATTTAGCCGCAGATAAACGCGAATGAACGCCGATATTATCTGCGTCCATCTGCGTGCATCTGCGGTTCAAAATTAGATCGTTATTTTCGGTGATTTCCGCTTCCCAGCCCGGTTCTATGATATTAGTTCCCGTAGCTTCAACAATCATAGCAGGGCCTTCTATGCAGTCGTGCGATCGCAAATCGTCTCTCTGATAAACAGGCGTTTCCCGCCACCCCCCAGCAACATACATTTGCACGGTTGAAATTGGTTGCACAGGCAAGATGCGCGTCCCACCAGAGGGGGAACTTGCGGATGCTTCCGGCACATCCATTCTTTCTACAACTTCCACAGAAACCGCTTCCACAATCAGCGGTTTTTCTGGCATAATAAAACTGTAACGCTGTCGGTGGGCTGCTTCAAATTCAGCCTGCATCTCCTCAATATTGTCAGCAAAATTGACCGCCAAAACCGAGTCACTTCCCTGATATTTTAAGCGCAACTTGCTAACAACTAAAACCTCTGACTCATTCTCTGTGTTCTCTGCGCCTCTGCGGTTCAATTCCCTCTTTCCATCAGCCTCCAATTCGGTTAAAATATGATGCAACTCAGGTAATAATTCTGCATTTAATTGTTGCTCGATCGCCCTTTCGCGAATAGCCCGCACATCAGCCAAACCCATACCGTAAGCCGACAACACACCCGCATAAGGGTGAATAAATACCCGTTTCATGCCCAAAGCATCGGCGATCGCACAAGCGTGTTGGCCGCCCGCACCGCCGAAACAGCACAATGTATACTCCGAAACATCGTAACCGCGCTGAAGCGAGATTTTTTTGACAGCATTTGCCATCTTTTCCACAGCGATCGCCAAAAAACCCTCCGCCACCTGTTCCGCCGTCCTATCGCCCCCTATTTCCGCCGCTAGTTGCCCAAATTTTTGGTTTACTACGTCAGGGGCGATCGGCAAATCTCCATTCAATCCAAATACTTTCGGGAAAAAATCCGGTTGAATTTTCCCCAACATCAGATTGCAATCAGTCACCGTCAAGCGGCCGCCTTTTCGATAGCAAGCGGGCCCAGGATTGGCTCCTGCAGACTCCGGCCCAACGCGGTAGCGAGTGCCGTCAAAAAAGACAATTGAACCGCCGCCGGCTGCTACAGTATGAATTGCCATCACGGGCGATCGCAATCTCACCCCAGCAATTTCCGTCTCAAATTCGCGTTCGTATTCGCCGTTATAATGGGCAACATCTGTCGAAGTTCCGCCCATATCAAAGGTAATAATTTTATCAAAACCTGCCTTTTTGCTCGTTTGAACTGCACCGACAATTCCCCCAGCAGGCCCGGATAAAATACTGTTTTTTCCTTGAAATTGTGCGGCGTCCACTAAGCCGCCATTCGATTGCATAAACATTAATTTGGGGAATTGGGCATTGGGAATTGGGCATTGGGAATTGGGCATTAATAATCCCTCGTTCCCGGAATCTGCCTCGATTAACTGACTGGTTACTTGTTCGACATAACGCCGTAAAATCGGAGACAAATAAGCATCGACAACCGCAGTATCTCCCCGCGAAACTAATTTCATCCGCGGGCTAACTTCGTGAGATACTGAAATTTGAGTAAAGCCAATTTCTTTTGCTATTTTAGCAACTTGTTTTTCGTGTTCCGAGTAGCGGTAGCCGTGCATGAATACGATCGCACAACTGCGAATTCCCTCATCGTATGCTTGCTGCAAAGACGGGATAAACTCGGGATTGACAGCAGTTAACTCCTCACCTTGAGCGCTGTAGCGTTCTGCAACTTCAATAACTCGATCGTACAGCATCTGGGGCAAAACAATATGACGCGCGAAAATATTCGGGCGGTTTTGATAGCCAATTCTCAGCGCATCGCCGAAACCTTTAGTAATTAACAGAATTGTGCGATCGCCCTTTCGTTCCAGCAAAGCATTTGTCGCCACCGTCGTCCCCATTTTAATCGCTTCTATTTCGGTGGCGGGTATAGCTGCGTCGGCCGGAATTCTCAAAATCTCGCGAATTCCTTGAACTGCGGCGTCGGTGTAGCGTTCCGGGTTTTCCGACAGCAGCTTGTGAATGACTAATTTACCGTCGGGGCTGTTGGCGACAATATCGGTAAAAGTGCCACCGCGATCGATCCAGAATTGCCAGCGAGTGCGATCGGGAAAATCAGCATTCATATATATCTTTTTCCTGACTTTTGTTGTTTTACTGATTCAGAATTATTCAACAAAATTATCTGAAAGTCAATTCATAAATTTCATAAAATTCAGAACCTGAGACTCATAAAAATCATATCTGTTTCTCTCTCATCTTCTTTCTTCTTCCTTCGCGCCCTTCGCGTCTTCGCGGTTCGTTAAAATAAAACTGCTATATATATCGAATAGCCTCAACCAACCCCTGACAAACACCAGCCAGAAAATCCAAATCCAAAGTCTCAATCCTATCACTTCCTCGATGATAATGCGGATTTCGCATATTAGCAGTATCAGTCACCATAATAGCCGGATAACCATTATCCCAAAAAGGAACATGATCGCTGCGGCGAGTATCGGGAACAATTAAACCTCGATTCGGCACCGGCAGCCACTCGCAGGGCTGACCAGATTTGCGAATTTTGCCACTCAAATTAATCAAATCGGGCACCGTCGGGAAAGTGCCAATTAAAGCAATAAAATTACCACTATTTGGATAAAAATATTTCAAGCCAGCGGGATAGCTTTGAGAATTAGGATTAGGGTTGCAATAACCCAACATTTCCAAAGAAATCATTAACCGGATTGACTTTTGCTGTTGCTTGTATTTAGCTGCATGATGACTGCTTCCCAAACAACCGTATTCTTCCATATCGAAGGCGACTAATTGCACTGGATATTTGAGCGGTCCAGATGCGATATCCCTTGCGAGTTCCAGCAAAACAGCCACACCAGTAGCATTATCATCGGCCCCAGGCGATCCGGGTGCAGTATCGTAATGAGCACCAATTACGATCGGCGGCAACCGCTTCTTACTCGTCCGATCGGAGGGGGGTAAATCCAAGATAAAATTGTGATGAATTCGACCGCGCACGGAAAAATCGTCAATTTCTACTGTTCCCCACTGTGCCAACAGTTCGCGGATGTATTGCTGGGCATAAAAATGCCCTTCGGATGCGAGGTATGGATTGCGATCGCGTACAATTTGAATCAGATGGCTGTGCAAGCGTTCCTTGAGATTCATGCGATCGGAGATACAATGAGTACACTAAGATTATATGGGATTGAATTATGATTGGAGAAGTCAGAATCGAAAATTATAAGTCGATTCAAAAGCTGAAGCTAGAATTAGGACGAGTAACTGTATTGATCGGTGAAAATGGCTGCGGCAAAAGCAATATCCTAGAGGCGATCGCCCTTGCTTCTGCGGCGGCAGATGATAAGCTGGATAACGAGTTTTTAGCATCTAGGGGCATCAGAGTTACAGAACCTCAATTGATGCGATCGGCTTTTGAAAATGAAAATTTGGTTGAAGAGATAAAAATTGACTTAAGGTGGAATGATGGACAAGAATTTAAGTTTCGTTTACAAAATGATAACTCTCCCTATTCTCAATGGGTTAATGACAGCAATTATTATATTTGTTATAGTCCACTTCCAGATTTTGTAAGTTATTATATTGGCACCAATATAGAAAAAAATAAGATTCTTAAACATCAGGCTTATCAAATAGTTTATCTATGGAAATTTATAATTTACTCTCCTGAAAACCAAGCTTTACGAACTTTTGAAAAAGAAGGCCAAATTCAACCATTAGGGATTAATGGAGAAGGTTTGTTTAAACTTTTAAAATTTTTGAATTCAGATGATAAGCAAGAGCAGCTTAATGAAATCAAAAAAAAGCTGCAACTGATAGATTGGTTTCAAGATTTTGAAGCTCCTCCACATTTATCAAATATTCAAAACTCTCTCCCAATTAAAGATAGATACTTAGACCCGGATTTAACTTACTTTGACCAAAGAAGTTCTAATGAAGGCTTTTTATTTTTGCTTTTTTACTTCGCTTTATTTATTAGCGCTCTCACGCCTAAATTTTTTGCAATTGATAACATTGACGCTTCCCTCAACCCCAGATTGTGTCGCAGATTAATGCAAGAATTAGTCGAATTATCCAAAAAACACGGCAAACAAGTTATATTCACAACCCACAACCCGGCAGTTTTGGACGGTTTGGATTTAGATGATGATGAACAGCGGCTGTTTGTGATCTACCGCAACCAATTAGGGCATACTAAAGCTAGACGCATTCTCAAACCTGAACCTCTCGAAGGACAGGAACCTGTAAAATTATCCGAGGCTTTTTTGAGGGGCTATATCGGCGGACTTCCTAAGAATTTTTAATATGATTAGTTTTGGATTAATTACTGAGGGATTGACTGACCAGATTGTGATTGAAAATATTTTAGCAGGATATTTCAAGAATCCCGATCTAGATATTAGACCGCTTCAACCAGAAAGAGATAAACAAGATGAAAACAAATTTAAAGGTTATGGTAGTTGGAGTCAAGTTTTTGCTTATTGCCGTTTAAAAGATTTTCAAGAAGCGTTTCAATTTAATGACTATATAATTATCCAAATAGATACTGATGTTTCAGAAGAGCATGGTTATGATATCCCACAGCGACATGAAAATGGCGAATTCACTCCTAAAGAGTTGATTGAAAAAGTTATCGAAAAGTTTAAAGAGGAAATTGGCGAAGATTTCTACAGTCAATGTCAACAGCGAATCATTTGGGCTATATCAGTACACTCTATTGAGTGTTGGTTGCTGCCACTGTATTATAAAGACAACAAAAAGTCTAAATTCAAAAAGTGTTTAGAAACCTTAAATAAGGAGCTTGTCAAGAAACATAATTTTACAATTGACGCCAAAAAGCCTGAATATTATCGGGAAATTTCCAAACAATATCGCAAGCATAAGGATTTGATGGCTTGTTACCAACACAATCCCAGTTTGACAAGTTTTGTAGTAGAGATTGAAAGCAAGAAAATTGTTATTCCTTTAGAAGACGAGTGGTAAATTTAGGCAATTTTGCCTAAACTTTTCCACCTGCTAAACTTCTGATTCCAATTCGCCTACCCGCACCTGCACCGGCAACTCTACCGAATTTAACTCAGACGACTCTAACAATCCTGTTGCTTCAACTTCTGCACTCGCTTCACCGTGCCGCACTTTTCGCAATTTCTCACCCAAAGTATCCCGCTGATTAATCAAATAAATACTCACCAAAGTCAGCCCAACTCCCATCGATTGTAGCGGATTGAGCACTTCGCCCAAGAACAAATTGCCGAACAGCAAAGCAAATACAGGCGTAAGAAAGGTAAGAGAACTTAAACTTGTTAGACTGCCACTCGAAGCAAAATAAAAGAATAAACCGTAGGCGATCGCACTTCCGAACACAGTAGAATAAGCTAACGCCATCCAGCCGGAAAAATCGATATTCACAAACTGCTCAGACTCAGTTGCAGCAGAAATTGCCAACAGCGGCAAACCGCCCAAAATCATGTGCCAACCAGTCGCCACCACCGGGTCAACATAACGGCAAACCCAGCGCACCAAAACCGTACCCACAGCCATCGACAAAGCAGCCAACAGCATCAACCATTCTCCACCCTGAAAGAACTGTTCGATACCCGCAGAAACCTCCCTGTTTTCAGGAGGAAAAAGCCCCAAAATCCAGCCATCCGGCAACCCGATCAAACTGATGCCCGCAACGCCAATAACTAATCCCAACCAGCCCCAAAAACCAATTTTTTCTTGAAACAGCCACAAACACAAAATCGCCACAGCTAGCGGTTGAGAATCAATCATCACCGAACCCAAACCCGCACCGGTTCTCGCCAAACCTTCGGCTAAAAAGCCTTGAAACAAAGTAGCGTCAACCAAAGCAAACAGCGAAATCCACAGCCAAGCTTTCCAACCCTGCGGCTGCGGTTTTCCCATGAATGCCGCCGCCAGCAGCACCAACGCACCCGCAGGTACTAAACGCACGAATGCCACAAACAGCGGCGTTGTGTGCGGCATCACCCCTTTCATCGCTACCATCGCGGTTCCCCACAGGAAAAACGGCGCAATTAGCAACAGCGGGGCAAAAGGCAGTTTTGAATCGGTAAGCTTTAGCTGCATGGGGATGGCTCCAGATAATTGATGAGATTGATTCTCGTGGGGATGATGTAGTTTTGTTAAGCAATTTTTACAATTATATATTGGTGTTGAGTTAAATGCGATCGCACAAATCTCGGCCATTATGAACAGGCAAGATGCCTGTTCCACAAAATCAAGGTGGAACAGGCATCTTGCCTGTTGCGAACACAGGCACAACATCTACCCCGATGAATAAGGCACACTATAAGAAGTTAGCTACAAAAATCCGTAACATTGCCTGTAC
>NZ_JAUBQQ010000003.1:241162-260851 GCF_036701335.1 Microcoleus sp. Pol12B5
ACAGGCACAACATCTACCCCGATGAATAAGGCACACTATAAGAAGTTAGCTACAAAAATCCGTAACATTGCCTGTACACTGCCCATGATTTGGCCATTCAAGCCCCGCTACCGCAAACAAATAGCCCGTATCGAAATCACCGGAGCCATTGCCGGAGAAACCCGTAAACGAGTCCTAGAAGCTCTCAAAACCGTTGAAGAACGCACATTTCCCGCCTTGCTGCTGCGGATAGACAGCCCCGGCGGCACTGTGGGCGATTCCCAGGAAATTTACAGCGCGCTCAAGCGTTTGCGCGAAAAAGTCAAAATTGTCGCCAGTTTCGGCAATATTTCAGCTTCTGGCGGAGTTTACATCGGCATGGGAGCCGAGCATATCGTTGCTAATCCCGGTACAATTACCGGCAGCATTGGCGTGATTATCCGAGGTAACAATTTAGAACGGCTGTTAGAAAAAGTAGGCGTTTCTTTTCAGGTGATTAAATCGGGGCCGTATAAAGATATCTTGGCATTCGATCGAGAATTGACCGATCCTGAACAGCAAATTCTGCAAGACTTGATCGACACCAGCTACCAGCAATTCGTGGAAACCGTTGCGGAAGCCCGGAACTTGGGTGTTGAGAAAGTGAAAAGTTTTGCCGATGGTCGCGTTTTTACTGGTCAGCAAGCCTTAGAATTGGGTTTGGTCGATCGACTGGGAACAGAAGAGGACGCTCGCCGCCTTGCCGCCGAACTCGCAGGCCTCGACCCGGAAAAAACCGAGTCTTGCACCCTAGAAAAACAAAAACCTTTCCTAAATCGCGTCTTGGGGAGTAGTCTGGATATATCTGGGCTTTCAGCTTACAATAATGTGCTGGAATTCGAGCTTTCTACTAGCGGTTTGCCGCTGTGGATGTATCGCCCGTGATTAAATAAATTAGTCATTAGTCAGGAGTCAGTAGTCATTCGTTATTCCCTGGATGATTGGGCGATTGAAATCTGTTGACCTCAAACTCAAATGTGGCGCTTCGCCCATCATAAGCGCTTTGCGCTGGCTTCGCCTACGAGTTCGAGGTCAAACTACACAAACGAAGTCCACTCAAGCGGGGACTAAGAAATAAAGTGGGTATTTAAGCCTAATTTAGTATGACTAATGACTAATAACTAATGACTAATGACTAATGACTAATAACAAAAATATGGAGGAAATTTGCGTGGAGTGGCAAGTGCGGGGGATTCGTGGGGCAACAACTGCTAGCGAGAATTCGGTGGCAGCAATTCGAGAAGCGGTGAGAGAATTATTAGATGAATTAGAAGCAAAAAATGATATAAATCCCGATTTAATTATTAGTGCTACGTTTTCTGCAACTCGTGATTTAGATGCTGTGTTTCCGGCCGCGATCGCCCGCGAACGTCCTCACTGGTGTAATGTTCCTTTGTTGGACGTGCAGCAAATGCACGTTGAGGGTGCTTTGGAACGCTGCATCCGGTTTTTAATTCACGTTAACTGGCAGGCACATACTGAAATTTATCATCCTTATTTGCGGGGAGCTCAAAATTTGCGCCCCGATAGGAATTTAGCGGTGGCGGTGGCTGGGGAAAAATAATACATTCACTTTGGGCTTGATTTAAAAGTTAACTCACCATTACAGGTGGGTTTATTTTTTACGGGAATTGATACAGTACAAAACCTGCCCTGGGGATATATGGTTAAAAGCTTTTGTTATAAAAAAAACCCGGCTTCTCAAAGAAACCGGGTTTTTTGTCAATCAGACGCTTTCTTGTGATGCAGCCTAATCCCTAAAAAGATGTCATATATAAAACTCCAAAAGTCCTTTTTCCCTTCCAATATTCCCAAACTTTGAGGGGAACCCTTTTCATCCAACAGCGGCTTCACAGCTTCGTAAGCAGGCTTGTAATTGTACCAAGGAATAGAAGGCCACAAGTGATGAATCAGATGATAATTCTGCCCCAAAATCAAGATATTTAGAATAGGACTAGGATATACTCTGGCATTTTTCCAACGATCGCGCTCGTGAAAAGGACGGTGCGGTAAATAATCAAAAAATAACCCCAACGCCAACCCCACCACCAAAGCCGGAGAAAACCAAAAATTCAGGACGTAATCTAAATGGTCGTATTGAATCGAGATATACACGATCGCAATCACAAACAAACGGCTGAGAAACCATTCCAATAATTCGTATTTCCGCCACAGTTTGCGCTTAAAAAAGAAAATCTCGTGGTAAAAAAACCTCGCAGCAATCAACCACAAAGGCCCGCCGGTCGAAACATAATGGTCTGGATCGTTATCTGGGTCATTAACGTGGGCGTGATGCTGCATATGTACCCGCGTAAACACCGGGAAAGCAAAACCCAACATCAAGGCGCTACCGTGTCCCAAAATAGCATTAACTGTGCGATCGCGATGGGCTGCATTATGAGACGCATCGTGAATCACAGTTCCAGCCATGTGCAAAGCCAACACGTTCAATAAAAAACAGCACCATTGGGGCCATTCCCAATACCAGAAACCCAAGTAAGAAATCACGATAATCGCTACTGCACTCAAAAACAGCAGCAGTGTCGGATTAAAGTCACCGGGAGGACTCAGAAACTCTTTCGGCACTGTCAGCGGCCGTCCTGCCTCCGACATCTTTGTTAAGACTCCTTAATATTTCACACTTGCGTAGTATAAGATACAAGCCGGACAATAGTAAAGTTTTATGAAAGAACTGAGTTCGATCGCCAGAAACTAGCGTCTGTACAAGCAGCAAAGTATTGCTGTTGTACAAGGATACCAGTCCTAAATTAGCCAAAAGAGTTCAGCAGACCAAATAAAATAAATGGGTATGTCTGTATTTATGTCAAGCCTGAGATCGGAAAAATTTGCAAAAAAGAGCGCTCCCCAAGAAAAAATTACCGATCGGTAAAAAGTCAGATATTCTATATATTGTTCAATACCTGCTGTTTTGACGACTATCAAAATTTTTAAGACTTGAGACTAGCGTCATTGCTTGTAGTGAAAAATGAAACGTTAGCCGAAATTTAAACAAGAAATCCACCTGCCTCCCCAGAACACCGCTGATGCAATTGCCAAAAGCCCTACGCCGGACTAAAATCGTCGCCACCATTGGCCCAGCAACTTCGGACCCACAAGTGCTGCGCCAGCTCATAGAAGCCGGTGCCACAACTTTGCGACTCAACTTTTCCCACGGAACAGAAGAAGACCACCAGCGCAGCATTCGCTTAATCCGGCAAACATCCTTTGAACTCAACCAGCCGGTTGCCATCCTCCAAGACCTCCAAGGCCCAAAAATTCGTTTAGGGCGCTTTGAGACAGGCTCTATAGTTGTCAAAAACGGCGATCCTTTCATTCTCACCAGCCGCCAAGTTCCCGGCACCGAGCTCATTTCTTCCGTCACCTACGACCCCCTAGCAGACGAAGTTCCAGAGGGAGCAGTAATTCTGCTTGACGACGGGAAAGTGGAAATGCTGGTGGAAAAAGTAGACCGCGCGGCGCGGGAATTGTACTGCCGCGTCGTCGTCGGCGGGCCGCTTTCCAACAACAAAGGCGTGAATTTTCCGGGAGTTTACCTGTCAATTAAAGCGCTGACTGATAAAGACCGCAAAGATTTAATGTTCGGCCTCGACCAAGGTGTCGATTGGGTGGCCCTGAGCTTTGTGCGGAATCCCCAAGATGTGCTCGAAATTAAAGAGCTCATTGCCAGTGCGGGCAAGCAAGTTCCAGTGATTGCCAAGATCGAAAAGCACGAGGCGATCGAACAAATGGAGGAAATTCTCACCCTTTGCAACGGCGTGATGGTCGCCCGTGGCGATTTGGGAGTGGAACTACCCGCCGAAGATGTGCCGATTTTGCAAAAGCGGCTGATTGCTACCTCCAACCGCCTGGGTATTCCGGTAATTACCGCTACCCAGATGCTCGACAGCATGGTCAACAATCCCCGTCCCACCCGCGCCGAGATTTCCGACGTGGCAAACGCGATTCTTGACGGAACTGATGCCGTGATGCTCTCGAATGAAACTGCTGTCGGCAAGTTTCCCGTCGAAGCGGTGGCGACGATGGCGAGAATTGCGGTGCGGATGGAGAGGGAAGGAATAAAGCGGAATATTAGGAATGTAGAAGATATTGGTCGATCGATCCCCAACGGCATCAGCCAAGCAGTCAGCCAAATCTCCGAACAATTGAACGCGGCGGCCATCATGACGCTGACCAAAACCGGCGCCACAGCCCGAAATGTCTCGAAATTCCGGCCCAAAACTCCGATTTTGGCAGTTACTCCTCACGTAGACGTAGCCCGACAACTGCAATTAGTATGGGGAGTAAAACCCTTGCTGGTGCTGGATTTGCCCTCCACCGGCCAGACATTTCACTCTGCCATGACAGTCGCCCAGGAAAAAGAGTTAGTGTGCGACGGAGATTTAGTGGTGATGACCGCCGGTACTCTGCAAGGCGTTGCCGGATCGACGGATTTGATCAAAGTTGAGGTAGTGACAGCAGTTTTAGGCAAAGGCACCGGTGTCGGTTTGGGATCGGTAAGTGGCATGGCCAGGGTTGCTCGCACTGCTGCGGATGTAGGCAATTTCCACGCTGGAGAAATTTTGGTAGTGGAACGCACCAGTGTTGCTTTTGTCGAGATGATTCGGAAAGCCGCAGGTGTAGTGACGGAAGAGGACAGTTTGACTTCTCACGCCGCGATTATCGGTTTGCGCTTGGGCGTGCCGGTGATGGTGGGCGTAAAGAATGCCACGCGCGTAATTCGCGACGGAACTATGCTGACGCTGGATATGCAGCGGGGTTTAGTTTATTCCGGGGCCAGAGGCGGCTCAACTGACGCGGAAGTCACCGTTTAACTGTTGGTGAGCTACGAGTTGTGGAGTTTTGAATTAAATTCTACAACTCGTTGCTTTTATCGCTTAGGTTGTGCTATAATTCAAAATTGTCTGTGCCGATGTAGCTCAGGGGTAGAGTATTCGATTCGTAATCGAACGGTCGTGGGTTCAAATCCCACCATCGGCTTTGGGTTTCAGCGATTTTTGATTTTAGGATTTGTGAGAATGTAGCAAATTTGTAGCAAAACGCAGTTTAACTGCTCAAAAATGCTCTCGGCAAAGTAGCCGAGAGCATTTTTATTTGCCCTAAATCCTTGTGTGGTGGAGATTATGAATTTTTTCAATCATATCGTTTCCGGTTGCATCGGTATTGTTCAAATGTCCAAACAGTCAGTTGTCATATCAATTCCGGTTGTATCGGAATGATGAAACCGCTCTTGACACAGAGGATACAGAGAAAGGGAAGAGAGAGATGAATAATTCCGATGCCAACGGATTTGATATCCTATCGTTTCCGGTTGCATTGGAATAATAAAATCGAGTCAACATTTAACACTCAACAATTCAGTTTTTCGACCACTCTTTCAACAGTCAACAGTCAACAGTCAACAGTCAACAGAGGACTTACATTCCTGACTACAAACCTGACATCGTATTACTTTGGGGGCCGGGGGAGGCGAAAACTCAGGGGACTGAGGATTTGATTGAGAGTTCGCAGTTGTTCTGCGGTACCCAAACAAATCAGCATATCTCCTCCTTCGATCGCAGTTTCTCCGGTAGGCCCGACAATCAAAGTCCCGCCAGCGCGCCGCACTGCTAAAACCAAAGCCCCTGATTGCGATCGCAACTTGGCATCTCTCAAAGTTTCCCCAACGTAGACACAACTATTGGGATCGACCAAAAATTCTTCCATGTAAAAAGAACTGTCGGTACCCGTCAAAACACCGTCTAAAAAATCCATAACTTGAGGCCGCAAAGCCGCCGCCGCCATGCGCTTTCCCCCGGTAATGTAGGGGGATACAACGGCATCGGCGCCGCCCCGCTGCAACTTCTTTACAGCTTCTTCTGTGGTGGCGCGGGCGATCGCCCGTACCTTCGGATTCAGAGTTTTCGCTGACATGACAGTGTATAAATTCTCGGCATCCGAAGGCAAAGCTGCTACTATGCAAATTGCGCGATCGATGCCTACATTCACCAAAGTTTCGTCCAAAGTCGCGTCTCCTTGCACAGCCGTGTACCCCAGCGCCAAAGCTGCCTCAACCGACTGTATCGCCGAATCTATCACCACAAAAGAGATATATTCGGCCTGAAATTCCAAGGCAATTTGGCGGCCAGTGCGCCCAAAACCGCAGAGAATGTAATGCCCGATCAAAGAATCTACCAATCGTCGCTGCTGCCTAATTCTTGCTCCTTCTTGAAAATATCCTTCAATCAGCGCTTCTGTAAAGCGGTTGACGATGAAACCAATCACAATCACACCCATCAAAATCAGGCATATAGTAAACATTCGCCCGCGTTGACCGAGGGGCTGAAGTTCACCGTAGCCCACAGTTGCTAGGGTAAATACTGTCATGTAAGCGGCATCTAGCAAAGACCATTTTTCCACTTGCCAATACCAGAGAGTACCCGTACATACAATGCCACCAAGGGCGATGACTCCGTTTCTTAAGTCTTTTTGCAGGCGCTGGTACTTTTGTTCTAGAGTTGAATACACCGATCGGGCTGACCTATTACCTATTAGCTGCTACCAAATTAAACCATATCAGCCCTAGACGCAGGGGCGGTCAAAAAGCCAGTTTCTGCCTAGATACTTTGCTGCCAAACTCAACATTTTGACTTTTAACCCGGTTTTTTTTGCGTCAGTT
Organism: Microcoleus sp. Pol12B5; assembly: GCF_036701335.1. Taxonomy (NCBI): domain Bacteria; kingdom Bacillati; phylum Cyanobacteriota; class Cyanophyceae; order Oscillatoriales; family Microcoleaceae; genus Microcoleus; species Microcoleus sp. Pol12B5. The sequence continues at coordinate 247,857 of NZ_JAUBQQ010000003.1, forward strand.
CCGACCCAGTTTCAACCCCGTCGCAGAGGTGGCGATTGTTTTGATTGGCGATCGGATTTGTCTGAAAATAACTGCGGGCTCCATCGCAACCCTGCATCAACAAATTGTCAAGATTAAAATTCCACAGCATCACCGTACCGTCAGCACTAGCACTAGCGATCGCTTTGCCGTCAGGACTAAAACTCGCACTCCAAACAGCATCCTTGTTACCTTTTAAAGTTTGGATCAACGTACCGTCAATGTTCCATAGCCTCACCATTTTGTCTGTGCTTGCAGATAGCAACATCTGACTGTCGGGACTAAAGCTGATATTTGTCAATCCACTTGTATGCTTTAAAATACTTAGCGGTGTGCCGTCTTTGCTCCAAATTCTCGCAGTTCCCCCAGCACTTGCCGTCGCCAGCATTGCTCCATTTGGACTGAAGGTTACACTCATTATTTTATCACTTTTAACCTGTAAAGTTCGGATCAATTTGATATCGTTGCTTGCTTCGATTGACTGCTGTTTTTGCAACTTTTCCACAATCTTTCTCAAACTCCAAACTTTAACAGTGCCATCAGTGCCAGCCGCAGCAATTATCTGACCGTCTGGGCTAAAATTTGCGCTGGTTATCCAACCTCGCTCCACTTTGAAAGTTAACAATTCTTCACCGTTTATTTTCCAGAGTTTCACGGTTCCATCGGTACTTGCTGAAGCAATAATTTTACCATCTGGACTCAAACATACGCTTGTTATTTGACCGCTATTTCCTTTTATATCATGAATTAACTTGCCATCTTTTTGCCAAATTTTGAGAGTTTTGTCGTTGCTGGCAGAGACAATCATCTGACCGCTCGGACTGAAAATTGCCCTAATAATTTTATCAGTATGCCCTGTTAATGTTGCTTGTAAAGTTCCATTAGTTTGCCAAAGCTTGATATAATTATCATCGGTAGCAGTCACAATTGTTTGACTGTCGGGACTGAAAATCGCGAAAGCAAGGGTACTGGCTTGAGTCTGCAAGCGGCGGCGTTCCCGAAAGTTGTAAACTGCCTGTTCGAGGGCGATCGCCACTCGCATCTGAATATCTGAACTCACTCCGAGCGATCGTTTCATTTCTGTAACTGCTCTAATGCTTTCTAGCAAAGCTTCTTCTTTTTTATCTGCGGCAAATAGCGTTTCTGATAGCAAACTGAGAGTGAGAATTTTGTTGTTTCTTTCTTCGATTGACGGTTTTACCCAAAAAGCTACTATCAGGATTGATATTAATATGACTGCGGCTCCTGTAACTGTTTGGACTCTCAGTTGTTGCTCGCGCCAAAGTTTAACTGCAATCGCTTTTTTCTGCTTTTGTGCTTCGCTTAGTTCCTCTAGTAACTTTTTTTCGCGGCGCAGTTGTTCCATTTCAGTTTGAGTTTGTTTTTCGCGATCGCGCAATTTGGCAAATTCCGCTTCTTGACTCGCACCTAAAAATTGATAATCTTGGGTGTTCAAGCTTTTATTTGTCGCCCACTGTCGGGCATCTTCCAGTGCTTGACCCCGCAACAAGCGAGATTCGTCTTGACAATTTGTAGCTATCCATGCTGTTAGGGATTCAGCATAGGGGCGCAAGTCGCCGAGTGCTTTTTCTACCCAGTTATGGTTGAATATAGCTGCGTAAATGCGGTTGGATACGGTTAATTTTCCGGCTCGTTTTACTACTAATCCGCTCAGCCGCAATTCTGTTTGTTCTGGAGTATCATCGGCGCAGATCCCCCCTGCCCCCCTTAACAAGGGGGGTTCTGAAGGTTGCTGATTTCCACTCAGTTGCTGTTCGGTTTGTTCTGGAGTATCATCGGCCCCGATCCCCCCTGCCCCCCTTAACAAAGGGGGTTCTGAAAGTGGCAATATTTTTTGATATAGTCCTAATAACCTACTGGCGCGGTGCGGACTTCTGAGAAGGCGATCGCGAATTGTTTTGATGTGTACCGGTTCATCGGATGATTCCCAATTATCAATAATATGAGATTGCACTATCTCGCTAATTAATAATTGATTTGTAGTAAATTTTTTAGTTTTGCTTTCATCCGTTGAATTTGATATAATAGAAGCAGACGCTAAGCTTTTTAAATGGTGCAAAATCAGCTTGCAAAGCTTTTGAGTCAGAAAAGGCTGCCCTCCCGTCCAGTCCAAAATCTCTTTTAAAATCTCTTGAGGATTGTCTACTTTTCCCTCAAATCCCTTTGCTAAAGGCAGAGCTTCCTGTAAGTTAAAACCGTGCAATTCAATAGGTAAACCGATATTAAAGGGGGTGCGAGTTGCATCGCTAATTAAATCCGATGGCGTAGCTACTCCCAGCAAAGCAAATGTAATGCGCTGGTATTCTGAATTGTGAGCGCGTTTATTGTAGCAACATCTAATTAATGCAAAGAAATCGTCTAGCGGTTCTTGGAAACTCAGAACGCTATCAATTTCATCAATAAAAATGACCAGGTTTTGAGAAATTTTGACCAGCAGCAATTCTTCAATTAACTCTCCTAAGCGCTGCACCGGCGACATCAACTCTCTCTCCCGCCACCAAGCCATAAACTCGACTGGGTTAAACAGGTTGAAACTGCACAATAGCTTGTAAGCGACGCCGCCGTACCACTTATCTAGAGAGACTTGCTGGTTGCCAATGTCCGAAAGGTCGATCGTAGCACAGGCAATGCCATCAGCCGAGAGCTTTTGTACAGTTCGCACCAGCAAACTAGATTTGCCCATTTGTCGGGAATTGAGCACGTAACAAAACTCTCCAGCTTTCAGGGCTTGATAAAGTTCTGAGTCAGCTTGTCGCACTACATAAGTAGGTGCATTTTGCGGGAGACTGCCGCCGATTTGATATTGGTAATCGACTATCATGATCTAGCCCCTAGTCATAAGTTTGTCTCAGTTCTGTGGTGCCTGTAGCACAAGCAATTTTACCATTTTGATAAGTTGGTTCTGGTGGTTTAATTGTACCAGTAGAATCAGCTCCGCACAATATAGATGTGGTCGTTTTTTTATTTTTAGAAGCATTTGACTCACCTTTGAGAGCAGGAATTACAAAAACTCCACCGACACAGCTTTTAAGATTTTTATGCTTTGAGACTCCATAATTAAATGTTGCTTTTTTTGTTGTATGGTGGGAATATTTGTAATTTTCTGTCTCGGTTTTAATAATGCGAATTTTTAAAGCCTTAACAGAAGTGCTAAAAACATTTTTTTCGGCAAAATAGGCTTGCTGACGTTTGTTGATTAAGCTAATATAATCTCTGGGTTCCCATTGCTTGTTGTTCCTAAGCTTAACCTGAAAGGATGGCACAGCTACCGAAGCTAATACTCCAATCAACATTAAAAACACTAAGTATCCACCAACATTCGATGCAAGGCTAGCTGATTTAGAACTTTGTTGACTCATAGTTTTGTACCCTCTCTGTTTGTAGTAAAGATTTTAGTCAGGTAAATCTCAAGTGAATGCCGATTTGATATTGGTAATCGACTGTCATTATCTTGCGTATAGCTAGATTATCTGGTCACTTGTCTTGTGCCTTGCCCACAAGCAAGTTTACCATTTTCATAGGTGGGTTCCGCTGGTTTAATTGTACCGGGAGAATCAGCTTGGCAGAATATGGATATTGTTGTTATTCCATCTTTAGCAGCATTTGGCTCAACTTCTTTAACAGGAACTAGAAAGACACCGCCGACATAACTCTTAAGTTGTGGTTGCTTGGAGACTCCATAATTAAAGGCACTTTGCTTTGTGGCGCGAACTGAATACTTGTAATTTGTTGTCTCCGTTTTTATCCCAAGTGCCAAAGCATTAACAGAAGTGGCAAAAGCACTTTTTTCAGCAAAGTGAGCTTGCTGGGCTTTGTTCATTGAGCTAACATACTGTTTTGCTTCTGACTGCTTGCTTTTATTGGTATTATTTAGATAAAATGGCAGAGCTATCCCATTTATTACTCCAATACCGGCTATAAGTAATAAGCATCCGCAACCGCGACAAGCTGCATTGCGAACTATTGATTCTGGATTGTTAGTCATGGTGTTGTCTCCTTAAATGGTATATACAATGCGAATTAAAGTCGGCGAGGCAGATCCTCTGGATCTGCGTTACCAGGCTCTGCCTGGTAACGAGGAAAAGGGGGAAATACTAATCTCTAAGCTCGCAGCTTTTGTACCTCTTTCCTGTCAAGGGACGTGGGCTGAATCACTTTACTGCCGATCGCAAAATCGCGCAATTCCACTCTCGTAAACTTCACCCCCCAAGGATCTGTCGTTGTATCCAACTCTTCCACTAAAGCATTATTAATCTCATGTCGAGCCGTGTAGAGTTCCTCAACAGATAATTTAGCAAGGTGAGTGCGAATTGAAAGAATCAGCATATTTAACATGGCTTCCTTGAGATTCTGCACTTTGTAGGAAGCTTTTTCTAAGTCAATTATGCGCCAGTACACAATAAAATCAACGGTGACGGCAACCCGATCGCGCGTCGTGCATTCTTGCGGTGACAGCCTTAAAATTTGCTCGCGCAGAGTTTGTTTATAGGCGACTGTTTCGACAAAGGGAATCAAAAATGTTATACCCGGTTCGAGCTTTTTTCGATCATACTTTCCGAAAATTTCAACTAATGCCTCATCTCCTTGACGGACAATTTTTACGCTGTTGGCTAAGGATACTCCAGTGATGGCAAACAATACCGTCAAAAAATACTGATACATAGTGAATCTCCTGGTAAATAGTTGACAGTTTACAGTTGACAGTTGATAGTGATTTCTTAGTCTCTTAGAGGGACTTTGTTTGGCAAGAAGCGATGTAACTCGCCGAGTTATAAAAGAGCTAACTCAGATTTAGCTGTTGATATGAATTAATCTGTCAGGTACAACAATCAGCGTGTTTCCTTCGCGGCGCAAAACGTAAACTTTTTGTCTGGGTGCGATCGCCCCTTGGGAATCTTCATTGCGGGCTTTCCACGAAGCCCCTTCATAAATCACCATTCCGGTTTCTCCGGGGAAAATTTCGGAGATAGTTGTCGCTTCCGTGGCTTCGGGAATAACAAACTTTTTGCGAACAATGAAAATCGGTCTAATCCAGATGCTCAGCGCGAGGGCTATCCCCATCCAGTAGAAGATTTGCCAGTCAAAATCTTCATACATTATGTTCGCCCAACTAAACTGAAATGCTACAGATCCTCTCCACAAAATAAAGGCTTCAATTAAAGCCGAAGCTCCCATCATTAGCAGGTAAAATCTGTATTTTTGGGGCTGAGTTTTGATGATTAATAGCTCCATCGCACTAAGCACAACTCCCAGTAGCAGCCAGAATAGGGGCGGGGTGAAGGCGAAACCTGGTTGATTAGTGGCTAAGGCCAGCGACCAAATTAGGATAGAATACACAATGCTTTTACCTCGTTTTGATGGGATTCAACCTTGTTATTTCTAATCTAATCAGGTGGCTATTTGAGTTTGCGACTGAGTTATTTGAAAATTCATCGACTTTTCATCGACTTTTCATCGACTTTAGGGACGGTTGGCATTTATGATGGTTTCAGTGTTTTGATTGTGATAAGCAATGCCACGATCGCTAAGAGTGCGCGAAGAGTGCATTCGCGCAGTTAAATCCTGCCTCCTGAGAAATGGCTTCCCCAGTCAGAAAATCCTGGCTGAGGATTTAGGGATGGCCCAATCTACTGTCAGCCATTTTCTGAATGGCAAACCTGTGGATTATGCTAATTTCATCGAAATTTGTCGCGGATTGGGGCAGGAATGGCGGGATATAGCCGATTTTGAGGCGAATTCAGAACCAGAGGAGGTAGTGCTGGTGAGCGCCACAGTGGCGATCGTCTTCGAGGGCTTTGCCAACGCCCGTTGGCGAAGCCCTCGAAGAGGATCGACCTCACACAACACCCTTTCCCAGCAGTTACACCAAGCTTTGAGTGCGGGAGGCCACGAAGTCTTTTTTATTAACAACAGCAGCGACTCAGGCTCATATTTAAAGCGTTGCGATTATTTGCTGTTGCTGATTTCGGAAGAATCGGCCGCTAGCGAAATGGTATTGGAACAATTACAGTTAGCCAAAGAATTGCACAATATTAATGCTCAAAAGCCCGCTATTTTACCGATTTGTGTTGAATTAAATACACCGCTTTCCTTTGATTTACTGAGCTATTTAGCAGGAATTAAGCCCTGGCTGTGGCGCGGTGTTGGCGACTCATTTAAGTTGATATCACAAATTTTAACCATTATCAAAGAAGGTCGCACATCGTTAACTGCCGACCATGAATTGGCTGTAGAATGGAAAGTAATTACTAGCACCAAAAAGTCAATAATTCAACCCATGCCAGCCGCGCCGCCAGAATTGCCGGGAGGACAAGTTGAACTCACTTCTTGTTTTTATATCGATCGCCCTCCGATCGAATCCCGCTGTTACGAGACGATCGCCCAACCGGGAGCGCTGATCCGCATAAAAGCACCCAGACAAATGGGCAAAACTTCCTTGATGGCAAGGATTTTGCATCACGCAGAAGTGCAAGGTTCTCGCACGGTAGCGCTGAGTTTTCAGCTAGCTAATAGGAAAATATTCGCTAATTCAGATACATTTTTGCAGTGGTTTTGTGCTAGCATCGGTCAAGAGTTAGGAATGCTGGAGCAGTTGCCAAAGTGTTGGGAATTAGCCGATTTGATTGGCAGCAATCAGTGCTGCAAGGCTTATTTTGAACAGTATTTGCTTTCAGAATCCTCACAACCTCTGACGTTAGGGTTGGATGAGAGCGATCGCCTGTTTGAATCACCGGAAATTGCCGACGACTTTTTTGGGTTATTGCGCGCTTTGCACGAAGAAGCAAAACGGCGAGATATTTGGAAAAACTTTCGTTTGATTGTGGTGCATTCGACGGAAGTTTATATCCCGCTGGATGTGAACAAATCGCCTTTTAATGTGGGTTTACCGATTGAATTGCCAGAGTTTAATTCCCAGCAAGTGCAAGACTTAGCAAAGCGGCACGGATTGAATTGGAGCGGGAATGAAGTTCCAGAATTGATGGGGTTAGTGGGCGGAAATCCTTATTTAGTGCGACTAGGAATGTATCATATTTCGCGTCAAGATGTGACTTTAGATCGGTTAGTGAAAGAATCTGTAACAGAAGCGGGAATTTATAGCGATCATTTGCGGCGGCATTTATGGAATTTAGAGAAATATTCGGAATTAAGGGAGGCGATGAGAGAGGTTGTGAGTGTTTCCCAGCCAGTTAGATTGAGTTCAGAATTGGGGTTTAAGTTAAATAGTATGGGGTTGGTGAAATTGGATGGAAATCATTGCATTCCGAGATGTCGGTTGTATCAGAAGTATTTTGGCGATCGCCTAGGTTGATAGTCATAGGTTGTACAGTTTTCAAGAACGGGCAAGATGCCCGTTCCACAAAAACTCCATTTTCTTGTGGAACGGGCATCTTGCCCGTTGCTAAACAGGTGATTGAGAATGATGCCTGATATAAGTTAATACCAATTGCCTAAACGTTGCTACCTTTACTCACAAGTTGAAAAGGGTATGAGACGGTAGCGGTTAAATCTCTATCAATGGAAGGGTGTATACGGCTGACAGATTCGCTATCTTGAAAGTAATTAGCCAGAATCATCAGCAATCTGCAACGGTTGGCTGTTTGGGCAGGCAGCACAATAATCAAAGTCATAACATAAGTTGATTCCATGCAAAACACGGCAGATTTACTCCCCAAAATAGACTCGCCGAGTCTTCCCAAAAAGCAACCCGCACCCCCAAATTACGAAGCAGCCGATCGGCAATTTGTCAATTTGCTAGAAGTCGAGGATTTAGACAAGACGGTGGCGACAAAACCGTTACTTGTCAGCGATTTTGAAAGCGCGATCGCCTATGCAATTCAAGCAGCTTACCAACAGGAACCGGGCGATGATGCCGCTCACCGCTTCTTGCAGCGCGTGCTTTACCGCATCAACCGCCTCAACTTGTTTTGGTACGATGATTTGCGCCGCTACAACAACGAACGATCGCACTATTTGCGTTCTGTGCGCGATCGCATTGAGGAACCTTGGCAGCAGTGGGAAATCGCGCAAATCGACGTTGCAGCGCTGCAAAAATTGCCGGATGTCAAGCAAGCTCTGCGCGATCGCGGGGCCGCCGATGTCGATCCTCCGCTAACTGAGCTCGATTGCTACCAGCGGGAACAGATGACTGAAGAGGGATACAAACACCTACTGGCGATCGCCTCCTTCGACGGTTTAGTGGAAGCCAGCCGTGTTTCTCGCATCATCGGCGGTGCCGGCAACGAAATTCAGTGTACCCTTACGCGAGTGCTGATCGAAGAATACGGCGGCGGTCGCCTCCCGCGCAAGCATTCGACCTTTTTTGCTCAAATGCTGGCAGAATTCGGGATGAGTACGGAACCGGAAGCGTACTTCGATTTGGTGCCTTGGGAAGTGCTCGCAAGTATTAATCACAACTTTCTGCTGACCGAACGCAAGCGCCATTTTCTGCGCTACAACGGCGGACTCACTTATTTTGAGGTGGCTGGGCCTGTCGCTTACCGCAATTATCTAGCCGCCGCCCAGCGTCTGGGCCTGTCGCAGGCTGCGATGGGTTATTGGGAACTGCACATCAAAGAAGATGAACGTCACGGCCGCTGGATGTTGGATGAAGTGGCGATGCCGCTGGTTGATAGATACCCGCAGGAGGCGTGGGAACTGGTGTTGGGGTACGATCAGGAGAAGTTGATCGGCGATCGGGCTGGGGCTGCTGTAGTGCGATCGATCCAAGCTGCAGAACGGAATTAACAGCTATATCCTAGGGTACGTCAGAGACTTATGCACCCTAGATATTGCACCGTTCTAAATAAGCCTTTTAGGAACAGGCAAGATGCCTGTTCCTAAAAGAGTGTATTTCTTGTGGAACAGGCATTTTGCCTGTTGCTGACAATGGTGGAACACGCAAGATGCACCTGCGAGCGCTGTATTTCACAATGCTGTCATTAACTGAATTAGCTCGATCGACAAATCTCTTTGCGACTTTTGGTGCTTCTTAAAGAAAACTCCAGCCAGCAGATAGATGTTTTCCGTATAAAAAGCCATTCCCTGTTCTCTGAGAGTGGCGATCGCACTTTTCACCTTTGGTTCCGAACTATAATACCCAAAATTTAAAGGTGCAATTTCAAAATTCGCAACCGAGTACCCTCGATCCAAGGCATAATCGATCAAACCCACAGGATTAGAATAGCTAGAAACCATCAACAAAACTTCATCGCAGCCCAAAGATAAAAGTTTCTTAGCAATTGTCGAACCATCACTCCCGCCGTGTAACAGCGGCTGGTAAATCTTATCATCCACCGCCGGCAAGTAAGGGGGATTTGAGATGACACAATCCGCCGACTCGTATAAAGGCGAATCAAAAAAAGAGCAATTGTTGACCGTGTATTTTTCGCTCAGTTGATATTCCTTAATTTGAGACTGAGCAATTTTCCAAGCTACATTATTTAGCTCAAATCCCTGTATTGTCCCATCAAAATCGCTTCTCAGCAAAGACTTAATAACTGGACTTCCCTCTCCTGAACCAAACTCTACGATAAGTCGAGAATTGTCACTAGCATTTAACACTAAACTTTCCAAGCAGTGCGCGTAAAAATCCGATTCTTCCGGGCAGTGGAATACCTGTTTCAGAGGATGGGATGAAGTGAGCATAAATTCTGTAACAAAGTTAACTATTTTAAAAGTATCGAATAACTAATATCCCAGCCATCTGTCGCAAGAGCTATTTTATCAACTTGTGCCATCTCTCTATTCCTGTTTTATAGGGTTCGCTCGAATAACTATTACTGCAGATAGATTATCAAATTAACTAGATTAATCCGATTGACAGATTGCAATTATAGCGATTGCTGGTGAGATAGTACCTAAGCAAATAATTTTAAATTTTAATATTGTCAAACATGACCTTTTTTAATTATTCAGTTCCGCCTCTGCGCCGCAAACAGATTAACATTGCCGTTCAGGATTTAGAAGGGCTTTGGCACGTTCAGTTTCCCCTTGGCAAAGAGCGATTTTATTCAAAATTTTATACTTGTCTCGATCGAGCTTGCTTGCTGTGGAGCTTGCTGTTAATACCCATCTTCGGCACAGCACAATTTTTTTCTGTGAGTTGGATGCTGCAAGCCAGTTTGTGGTCAGCGCTCAGCCTCGTAGGTACAGCAGCAATGGTAAGCATGACATACTCTTGGGTCAAAATAGAACGCCTGATTTGGGTGCTTTACGGTTGGGTAATACTAATGTTATTAGGATTGCTGCTGACCGATTTAGCCATTTTTTGTAGTTGGGGAAAACTGTTGGCGCATCTCTGTACCCTATGGTTGGGAATGAGCGGAATAGGGTATTTACTGACTGGATTGGCAGTGCGATCACGCGCGCTTTTAGCGGCAAGTTTATTTCACCTGTTGGGGATTTTGATTTTGCCTTACACGGGCGGTTGGTCTTTCCTATTTACGGGAGTCGTAATGGTATTTAGCTTGCTGGTTTTAGCCGAATTGCAATGGGATATGCGCGAGCCTATTAACAGGCTGCATTAACTTCTTTACCACCGCGATTCCAACACCTATCAACGTAAAGCATTAATCACAAGTGATGACTAAATTGTTAATGACTGATCATCTCATGCCCCCTAGCATAACGTCACTGAAGTTGGTTGGTAGTGAGGACTCTTGGTTCTCATCAAAAGTTGAGGAATGAAGCCCTCACTACACAACGGATAGGGGTTATGTTAGCGGACACAATATTACTGATGGCTGATAACTAATTCCCACCAGATTGTACAGATTTGCGGGTTTGGTTAGTATCGTCGCCCTTGTGATGCCACGTGCCACCTTCGCCTTGAACGTATTCAGATTTTACGCTGTTCCAAGCAACGCTAGTAGCACCATCGGCGCTCATTCCATCTTCACTAGCGCTCTTAAAAGCCGCCTGAAAAATTTGTTTCGCCCCTTGGGGGAGTTCTTGTGCTTCTGAAGGTAAGGTATCAAATTGTTGTTCTGGCATAATGACCTCTAATTATTAAACATAAATTTAATCTTATATACTAGAAGCCACTACTTTCCTCTCTCTAAAAGCAAGTTTAAGATTGCATTCTTATCAGTCCGAAGACAGATGTAATATTAAAACTTTTGTAAAAAGGAATACAACTTGATTGCCGTTCCTGGTTCAGCCGGATTTGGCTAATTTCCCTCCTCCAACAGCCCTTAATCTGACTTCGGCTTTTTCACCTGCGAACTTAGAAAATACGTCAGCGCAGCGATTACTAAAGCGATAGCCGCTCCCAGGGGAAGGATGTTCGTCCCGCCGTTCCACCTAACTACTTCAGAGAGAAACAATACACTCAACACTACTACAATCACGCTGGTGAGTTTGCTTTTCAGGTCATCGATGGTGTGAATTTCCAGCCAGTGTGGTACTTTGATGCGCTCGTCTATAAACAGCTCGTAAAGTCCGAGTGCAGTAATGTAAAATACTGTGGCGAGGAGAAATAAATCTACAACTTCGATGCCAGACAGAATCAGTTGTTTGGAGTTTTCGCTGGAAACCGGTACTGTAACTGTGTGGCCGATGGTAATGACGGTTTCCAGGGCACCGTAGATCAAAAGCGTCACAGACGTTGCAAAAGAACCGAATACAGCGATTAACATTAGATAGCGACTTCTGGCAAGAATTCGATGCAGCATAGTTGATCTCTCGTTGGAAAATTTGTTAGAAAACAAGCGCTCTCTGGCATACCAGTGGCTTTACTATATCAGAGTTTGCCCGATCGCACTTACAAGCAATTCTGCCGAGTGTGGCCACTGGTTAATTTCAGGTCGCGCGGCCACAACTCGCATAGCCCTCATTTCGCCTTCGTGTTTGAGACAACTCCAATCCCAGTCAAAAGCCTTGCTGTTGCGGGGTAGCAGGCGCTTTTGCGACTCGGAGCGATCGCTCGCGCGTTTTGAGATAATTTAGTTTCCTGGGAAAGTTTGAGCGGTATTCTGCCAGTGCCCAAATTGTCAGCCACAAGTTAAGAAAAAATAGCGCTCAAAAAAATTTTAAACTAACTCATCTGGCGGAGTGCTCAAGCAAAATTGACGGTGAGAAAATCAACAATTTCTGCCTCAAAGCACCTGCATCCGGGGAAAATTCATAGGAAGAAGCGGGCGCTTGTCTAAGAAAGCCGGTTAATTCGTATATGTCTCGTTACTCCACCCAAAATTTTTCATATCAACCTGGTTTCTATCCCCCGCACACAAAATTTGATTAAGCTAGTCGGTCGCTCAATCAAATTTCATCCACCACCTGAAATAAAAAGCCATTTTGTCAAATATTCCTAAAGATGAATGGCGAACTTGAAGCATACGTAATAGCTTATAAACTATTAACGCAGCGGTGTAATTAATCAGGGAAAAATCATCAAGGAAACGGGACTAAATTTGCTCCCTTACCTTCATTATTCCGCAGCGAAGGTTAGAAAATTTGCACGTTACGCTGTCAATTTGACCCTGCAGTTTTGGCATCACAAGCGATCGCAAGACTCTACGTAAAAGCAAGCATTACCATGAAATCTTCTAAATTGTTGAAAACTGTTTTAGCAAGCGCTTGTACTTTAGGTTTAGCAACGGTTTCCTTCGCAGTGCCTGCTTCTGCCCAGTCGGGCGGTGCTGGAGGAGGTGCTGGCGGGGGTGCTGGCGGTAGCGTCGGCAGTGGCACAAGCGGTACGACGGGCACAAGCGGTACGACTGGTACGGGTACAAGCGGTACGACTGGCACGGGTACAAGCGGTACGACTGGCACGGGTACAAGCGGTACCAGTGGTACGGGTACAACGGGTACAAGCGGTACCAGTGGTACGACTGGTACGGGTACAACGGGTACAACCGATACCACTGGTACGGGTACAAGCGGTACCAGTGGTACAACGGGTACAACGGGTACAACGGGTACAAGCGGTACGACTGGCACGGGTACAAGCGGTACAA
>NZ_JAUBQQ010000003.1:260951-263424 GCF_036701335.1 Microcoleus sp. Pol12B5
CGGTACCAGTGGTACAACGGGTACAACGGGTACAACGGGTACAAGCGGTACGACTGGCACGGGTACAAGCGGTACAACCGATACCACTGGTACGGGTACAAGCGGTACAAGCGGTACAAGCGGTACAAGTGGTACGACTGGCACGGGTACAAGCGGTACAAGCGGTACAAGCGGTACAAGTGGTACGACTGGCACGGGTACAAGCGGTACAAGTGGTACGACTGGCACGGGTACAAGCGGTACAAGTGGTACGACTGGCACGGGTACAAGCGGTACGAGTGGCATCGGCACAACGGGTACAACCGGTACGAGTGGCACGGGTACAACCGGTACAAGTGGTACGGGTACAAGCGGTACAACAGGTACAACCGATACGACTGGTACAGGTACAACCGATACGACTGGTACAGGTACAAGCGGTACAAGCGGTACGGGTACAACCGGTACAACGGGTACAACCGGTACGAGTGGCACCGGCACAACGGGTACCACATCGACTTCGGCTGATACTAATTCAGGAGTTTTGAGTGCTCGGCGCGATAGCCCCAACAATTTCGGGTGGCTGGGTGCCCTGGGTGCATTTGGTTTGATCAACTTGTTTAGGAAAGGCAGTACACCCTCCCATCGGTAATTTCGGGCGATTCCCTACGGGATAGCTTCGCTTCACGTACTTTTGAATACAACTTAGAGGCTTAGAAAGTCATGACTTCACTCAATCGCAAAAGTTTGCTCAAAAAATTGGTAACAGTTGCCGGAATTGCCGGCGTTAGTTCCTTGATAGCTGTGCCGGGATTCGCAGAATTAAACCGCCAGACTCACGGCTTCAACCAGTCGGGGGAGCGAGTTTTTGATCTTGCTGATAGCGACTTAAACGATCCTAATTCTCCGGGAGCTCCTGCTACAGATAGAAACAACAACAACAATCCTGGCGGTTCTTCCAACACTCCAAATACCCCCACTAACAACAATCCTGGCGGTTCTCCCAACACTCCAAATACTCCCACCAACAACACTCCTGGCCGTTCTCCAAATAGCCCCATCAACAACACTCCCAGCCGTTCTCCCAACACTCCAACAGGTGGCCAAACTTCGCCTAATTCTCTCAGCAGCCAAGACAGAAACTTTGTCATGCAAGCAGGTCAACTTGGTATGCTGGAAGTGGAGCTCGGGAGATTGGCAGTCCAGCGCGGTTCTAGTGCTGGTGTGAAACAATACGGGCAAGAAATGGTTGAGGAACACACTCGGGCAAATCAAGAGCTGATGCAGTTAGTAATGCAAAAGCAGGTTGAATTGCCAACCGAGATGAGTACCCAGAACACAGCTTTGATGGATCGACTTTCGGGACTCTCCGGTACAAGTTTTGACACTGCTTACAAGCAGGCTATGATCGAGAGCCACAATCAGGCTATTGCTCTGTTTCAGGCTCAATCTCAACAGGGACAAGATCCCGACTTGAAGGCTTGGGCCACCCAGAAGTTGCCGAACCTTCAGGCGCACTTGCAAATGGTTAACCAAATGTTGGCAGATACCAGCCAGCCATAATATGAAGTAGAGTGCGATCGCCTAAAAGCCAATCGCACTCTACCTCTTATGCTCGGAGAGGGAACAGTAATAAATTCTTTTAAACCCTATAATTTTTGAGAAAAATGGAAGATTTTCTCCGTAACTTGTTGGGCAACAATATTACAGCAACCTGGCTGTTCTTAATCGTAGGGTTTTGCTGGATTGCTTACATACCTGGTCGCCTAAGAAATTAAAAATTGTCAATTAAAACTTAAAAATTAAGTAGATAGGCGCAAATAAATCTTACCATCAAACAGATCTATTGTAGGATGGGTCAGAGCCTCAAATTTCCTACAAAATTTCATGCCATATCTCTGACGCAGCCTACAGCTTAGTCTAAATTAATCATTTTTTAACAGATAGGCGTTCGATCGCCCGATCGCGAAAACAAGCAAGTGCGATCGGGCGATTTATTCAAACAACACCAAATTAATTAGTCCTCAGTTTCCACAAAAACACTCACAGCCGCCACAGCGATTAGCATCTCATCATTTTTATCATTCAGAGAGGTGATCGCCCTTCCTGGGACAATCATGCCTCCTTGCTCCACAATCAGAGTTTTGCTGCCAAAAGGCAGCACCGCCAACACCTCCTGTTCCCGCACCTGTTCCGGGTAAGGAACAGCCACCTTAACCTCAACAATCATCTGATTCGGGTCAGTCAAACCCGCCACTTCCCAGACGCCTAGGAGAGCATTATGGGCGATCGCATTCCGTACAGCCCTTGCACAGGCTACAGTCGGTTCCTGCCCGTGCTGGTCTATACCCATCCCCATTTCAATGATGAAACATTTACGTGCCATAGTTGTCCCTTGGTTTATTTTTGTTTGTAGTCGTTAGCGTTAGCGAAGCGATCCGAAGGAAAGCCCGCCCCTTGTATCTTAAAAGAGTTGGTGTAGCGATCGTACCGT
>NZ_JAUBQQ010000084.1:0-20456 GCF_036701335.1 Microcoleus sp. Pol12B5
CTACCATTCTTTCAGAGGGGTATAAGGGCTATGTCCTTCATTCTATCAATGTTTTGACGGGGTTGTCACCCCGTCAGGCACCCTACTTGACCACAATCAATCGGGCAATCAGGAGAATTGAGAACCCTGGCTAATAGGAAAAAGGTCGATCGACTTAATCAGGAAGACAAACATCCGGGGCGCACAAACTGGGGAAATCCAAAGTTGTGACTTCCAGCGTATCCAACTCAACTCTCCGAATTACATGATTGTTTGTATCAGCAACAAACAAATGAGGCCCGATCGCACTCAACCCTGAAGGCTCAAAAAATCGAGCCTTGAGACCTTTAGCATCAACCAAACCTGCTGTACCATCTCCAATCATTGTTCTGCACGTACCGCCCCGGTGGTCGATCCGCTTAATTTTGTGATTATAAGTATCAGCCACCCAGAGGTAATTTTGAGCGTATTCAACACCCAAACAGTGCTGCAACCTTACCTCCTCAGCGCGACCATCTTTATCCCCAAAACCAAACAATTCACCGCTACCGCAAACAGTGCGAACCTTCGGGTCTTCATCTATACCCACAGCACGAATCGAACTAATTTCGCTGTCGGCAACAAACAACTCCGATCGATCCGTAGACAGGCCGCTGGGCTGAGAAAAAGCAGATTCTGCAAGATTCCCATCCACACAGGATTCTCGGCCAATACCTGCATAAGTGCCGATCGTGCCAGTGTCTAACTGCATTTCCCAAATTTGGTGGGAACCCGCCATTGCAATAAAAAGTCTATTTCCAACTCTTTCTAAATCCCAAGGCGAATTCAATTGCGTTTCTAAACCCTTGCCGCTGCGGGGTGAAATTTCGTGACTTTGTTCGCCCGTACCAGCAATTGTTTCTACCCGTTGAGTCGTAAAATCAATCTTTCTGAGAGCATGATTTTCCGTATCAGCAACATATAGAATTTGACTTTCTGCATCAAAAGCCATACCTTGAGGTGCAAAAAACTCAGCCTCTTCAAAGTCCCCATCAGTTAAACCCGCCTTGCCGCTACCGATGACGTGCAGCACCTCACCTTCGAGGGTGCTGACAACAATCCTATTGTGGCCGGAATCGGCAATAAATAAGCAAGAACCGACTAAGTTTTGTATAACTGAATTAGCAGGCCCTGGCAATACAGTTTCATCTACAGATTCATTTTCCTGACTCATTTCGCCCAAAAGTGCAACCTGTTGGTGAAGATGTTTTGCCTCCGTTGCAGCGATCGCAAATGCCAGCACTTTTCCGGGAAAAGCCAATGGTGTTGATACAGGTTTGCGCTGTTTTTCTAAGCTAAAACGCAGTTCTTTAAAATTAAGCGCATTTTTATCTTTGTATTCAGCAATTAACTTGCCAACTAACTCGTCAAGTGCTTCTCTATTGCCTTCACCCGAAACAAAGCCAACGACATAACTTTCAGGATCGATCACCATTAAAGTTGGCCAAGCGCGAACGGCATAGCTTTGCCAAACTTTCATGCCGCTGTCAACGATTACAGGATGTTCGATATCGTAGCGGAGGATAGCTTGGCGGATGTTTTCTACTTCTTTTTCGTTTTCAAATTTAGCTGAGTGAACGCCGATAACCGTGAGGGAATCTTTATATTTTTGTTCGAGGTATTTTAAGTCGGGCAGGACGTGCAAGCAGTTGATGCAGCAGTATGTCCAGAAGTCGAGGAGGACGACGCGCCCTTTTAAGGATTCAATGGATAAAGGTTTTTCGGTGTTCAGCCAGGGGTAGTTTCCGGGGAATTCTGGTGCTCTGACGCGAGGCATGGCATCTCCTGGTAGGGGGTGAATGATTTTTTTACTTCTTTAATTTAGCGGGAAGTTTGGCAGGATGGGAAGGAAGCTGATTAAAGCAGGGTTTTTGGAGACAGCGAAGATGGCTGTGTCACAAGACGGGGGTCAGGGAGGATGTTAAAACAGACACGGAGTCAAAACGGTTTTTGCTTTTATAAATTACATAACCAACGACAAATAGATGCAACTTGATTCTCCTCATTCAGATTGGCAGCATTAGTGAGAGTCCGGTTTTCCAGTTGATGCCAAATTTCACCCGCCATCCTTGTCGCCACCGCTGAACCCACAAAGAAAGTCAGAGGTGAATGTCCAACCCGGAAAAAAGCTTCGCGTATGCGATTTAGTGCCGCTTGTGCCGTTTTCCAATGCTCATCTGCACCTGCAGGATCGATTCCGCCTTTAAGTTCGCCCAATGCAATAACATAAGGTGCCACCATAGATGGGTCAATTGCGCTGGATTGACTGGCTACCAACTCCGTCGGGGCAAGATTAAATAAACATAAATCCACATTGCTCCTGACTAGCGGAACAGTTAGGTTATAAATCAATGTGCGATTACCCAGCTCGCTCTCCCAACTTATCCCACGTAAAGACAACTCAATTTCTGTGTCATCATTTGTCATGGCTATCCACTTTTTTGTCTTTGAGTGTTGCCAGTAATATCTCTTACCAGCAATGGTGAGAGTCGAGAGGATAGCACGAGTTAGTTTTCTTTGTGCTAATGCTCCGCCAACATTACGCATTGAGCCACCAAGCGTGTCACCACGAGTCAGTAGAAATCTAAAGACCAATTCCTCCACAAAACTTGTGCCTGCTGGCTCAAGAAAATTCCTGATTAGACCATTGATAGCTTCAATTTTATCATTTGGCATCAAATGAGCAAGAGACTTGTCAGATAATCCTGCCGCAGTCAACAATCCCATTTCAATGCCCTTAACATTTAACAAATCAGCAGGACTCTCAGCTTGACCAGCAGCTTCTTGAAGTGCTCTTGCTTGGGCGACGTAAGGTGTAGCGCGTCGATTTTTTTCAAGGGCAAGTGCAACAAAACCCGCACGAGTGTCTTCATAGGTTGTGACAAGATCGTCACTGGATTGAAGATGGTTACGATAAACACGCATAGGTTTCGAGTTATTGTTTTTTCCATACATAAACGCACTTCCTCAAAGGAGCACGTCCATAATTTCCCATCTGTTGACTACTATTCCCCTTATCACCTGGTAAGACGAGAATATTTTCAGTAATAAAGCCTAGTTTTTCAGCAAAATCAGAAAGAATCATGTCCACTGAAATGCTTATACCTGCGTAGCGCACATTGTCATTAACCATAAACAAAAATGCCCCAGGTTTAAGGATACGAAAGCTTTCTTGTATTACGCAAGCCATTTCATAGAAATATCCTCTTACCATTCTTGGTATACCATTGTTATTCAATACGCCCTGTGACTTTTGGCTGTCCAAATATCTTAAGATAGCCTGCAACAGAGTTTGCGAATTAGCAATACTTAAAGCGACTTCCCAAGCCGGATTGATAGCCAATAAATCTTTGGGGTGATTTTCAACCGTACAACTTAGCATTTCCTGACGCAGATTAATTAATTCCTTTTCAGAAGTTCCTAGTAAAGCTAGCTCTAGTGCATAAGTACGAGTATAGTCATATCGATTGCAGTAGGGTGGAGATGTGATGATTGCATCGTATGTAGAGTCCGGCAAATCGGGCATTATCTTCAGACAAGAACCTTGATGCAAATTAATTTTGCCTTGATTATTCTGAGTTTGAAAAAGCTCAAGTTGTTGTGTAGGAGGTTCTAAGTCGTTAACAAGATCATTAAATTTTTGGGTAATAGCTTTACTGAACTCAAGAACCTCACCTTTATTGAAGGACTTCTTTGACTGGCCATGACCCGAACGGTAATCCCAACGAAGATACTGTCCATCTTTGCGTGTATAGCTTACGGATTCTAAAACACACAGTAAAGTCAAGACTAAAACTGATTGAAGCTTGGTATTTTCTTGATAACAAGCTCCAAGATATTGCTCAATTTCTATTTTATTTTGTTCGGAGTAAGCCCCTTTAGTGATCCTCAATTCTGGCAGAGTGACTGGGTTTTCAAATTGTTTCCATATTTGCAAATTAAACCATGTCTTTAGCCGCTGAAAATCATCAAGAGTAAAGGCAGTGTCTAAAAGGATTTTGGTATTAATTATTTGTTGCCCAATAGGTAATAATTCAATCCCCTCACCATCTATTCCCAAGTCGCTAGCAGCAAATAAAGCAGTTCCACTACCTGTAAAGGGATCTAAAATCTTGCCTTGAATGACTTGATATTTTTGGAATAAAAACTCTACCAGAGAAGCCGAGAAAGCTTCCTTATACTTGTACCACCTATAAATGGGTCTAGTTTTGTTAGCCTGAAAACTAACCAAAAGTCGCGTAAGCGAGGGCTGGACTACAAACTTGTCTTGAAAGCGATCGTGTAATTGCCTGTCAAGGTTATCAATCTCTTCCAGAAAGTCATTTTCCACTTCAGGGCCTATGTTAGAGATGCTTGATATATTTACCATGACTACAAATTATTAAATAACTAACTGTCGATCGTAGTATACCAGTATCTCCAATCAAAAAACGGGCAGATGTCGCTACCCTATAAATTCTCTCTGACGAACCAAAGAATTAACCGCTTCAGAAATTCTCCCCTCTGGCTGAACCCCAATTTTCTCCTTGGTTTTCCCGGCTGTTATTTTCCAAAATAACCAATACACCGTTAATTTTATTCTGCTCGATCGCACTTACGATCGAGTTAACCCACAAATTGATATTCTGCGATTCCCCTTGCAAAGGCAATCTTGACGCGATCGCAGTAATATTGTTCTCATTTGAGTGGTAGACGGATTGTAAATGTACTGCCTTTTCCTAACTCACTCTGGACTTGAATGCTGCCTTGATGAGCCACTGCGATCGCATTTGCAATCGATAGCCCTAATCCAGCACCACCCGTGGCTCTAGAACGATCGCTCTGCACTCGGTAGAAACGATCGAAAATTCGCGTTTGTTCGGCTGGGGCGATACCAACACCTGTATCTTGAACTTGAATTATGGCTTCCTTGTCGGTGCAATCGAGGATGGCAAGGATTAGCCCTCCTGGGGGAGTGTAGTTAATAGCGTTGGTAATTAAATTCGTCACCATTCGGTAAAGTTGGGCTTCATCCCCAAGAATTACAACGGCTCGCGAAGCACGAATTTCTAACATCAATTCCACCTCAGCCACCATTGCTAAACCTGCAAGTTCTTCTACTAAATCGCCGATTAGATAGTTGAAACAGCAATGCTGCAATTGAGTCGGAATCTGTTGTTGCTCAATTCTACAAATAAACAATAAATCTTTCACTAACCTAGAAAGGCGGATGTTTTGTCGTTCAATAATATCCAGGTTTTGACTAACCTCCGGTAAATCTTCAGCCTGACGAGTATCCTCAACAGTAGTCTGAATGACAGCCAGAGGCGTTCGCAATTCATGAGCGGCATCGGAGGTGAATTGCTGCATCTGGAGATAGGATTGATAAATTGGTCGCATCGCTAGTCCAGATAACCACCAACTAGCTCCTCCCACTAGCAGCATGACCAAGGGTAAGCCTAAAAAGAGCAACAATCGCAAGGTGTTAAGATAGGCATCCCATTCTTTGAGCGATCGCCCAATTTGCATATAACCCCAAGGCAAACCGCTGTTTGTTCTCAGTAATAGAGAAATTTGATAAAAGCGATCGCCACTAGAAAGATGCAGAATTTGCCAAAACTCTTTTGGTGCAAAGTTTTCTAATACATCCGGCTGCTCTCCAACCTTTGCTAATATTTCCCCAGATTGGTCTAAAAAGCGGAGATAATATCCCTCCTGCTGAAACACCCTAGCAGTATGTCGCGCCCCGTCATTGCCTGAAGAGTAACAGTTTTCATTCCACAGACACAAACCGGGCAAAATAGTTTTCAAGCTGGATGAAAGCTGTCCCGGTTGTTGTAATTGTGGTTCGATAGTGTCATGCAGCGTTCCGGCTAAGGACTGTAGTTTTTCCTGGAGGATGTACCGCTGCGTGTGAAACACAACCTGATAGACTGCAACACCGCATATACCTAACAACAACCCCAGGACGATCGCATACCAACCCGCAAGTTGCCAGCGCGTGCGGTTAAATAGCTTGTTGGAGTGCATATTACTTGTTCAAGCGATACCCGAATCCATGAACCGTTTCAATCATCCCGTCACAGCCATAATCTGCCAGCTTGCGGCGCAACAGACGAATTCTGGCAGCAACTACATTGCTCATCGGGTCAGTATCTACATCCCACAAACGAGTCAAAAGTCGATCGCGCGTGAGGATTTGGTTCGGATGCTGCATGAAATATTCCAATAACCGAAACTCATTAGCCGTCAGAGGAATAACCCTTAGCTGTCCTCCGTCATCCGTAGTGCAGATGATGGATTTAGTATAGTCAAGCAGCAATCGCCCCACCTCTAGTTGGGCAGGATTGAAATGGGGTGAGTGTTCTGGAGACAAACTCCGTCCCCGTCGCTGGAGTGCCCGCAACCGAGCTAACAATTCTGCTTTAATAAACGGTTTCATCAGATAGTCATCAGCACCCGCATCTAGCCCTGCCACCATATCCTCTGTTCGATCTTTTGCCGTCAACATCAAAACGGGTAATGGATTATTCTGCTGGCGCAAGCGTTGGCAGAGTTCGACGCCAGAGATTTCCGGCAGCAACCAGTCAAAAATGGCAACCGTGTACTCGATCCATTGGTCTTCCAGATAGTTCCAAGCAGTTGTGCCATCTTGCACCCAATCCACCAGGTACTTTTCTCGGCTCAAGGTGCGTTGCACAATGGCACCCAAATCTGGTTCGTCTTCCGCCAGCAGAATTCTCATTTTAGCCCTACTCCATCTCCATTCGTTGGTGTCTGCTCCATGCTGTAGTTTCTCAACTCGTTGATTTCCAGCATCCGTTGAGGCATCAGAAACTTCCCAAATCGAGCATACAATGCAGGTAGAACCATTAGGGTGAGAGCAGTTGAGGTAAAGAGTCCGCCGAGGACGACGATCGCTAGCGGCTGCAACAATTCCTTACCAGCCCCACCGCTTAAAACCAGGGGAATCATCCCTAATGCCGAGGTGAGTGCTGTCATCAAAATTGCCAGCAACCGTTCCATCGAGCCTTCGACAATGACTTTGGGAAGTGGCATTCCTTGTGCCAGTTTGGTGTTGTAGTTGTCTACAAGCAGCAACCCATTCCGCGTCGCTACGCCAAACAGGGTAACAAAGCCCACCATTGACGGAACTGAGATAACGCCGCCCGTCAGCAGGACTGAGATAACACCGCCAACCAGGGCTAATGGTAAGTTGATCATAACCATCAGCATGGCAGGAACGGATTTCACCGTGAAGTACATCAATACGGCGATCGCTAGCACTGCTAATATTCCGAAAATTAGGAAGTTTTGAGCAGCGCGTTGTTCCGACTCATACTGTCCGCCGTACTGAATATAGTAGCCTTGGGGCAGTTGCACCGATTGCTTAACCTTGGCGCGAATGTCATCGACGACCGAAGCAACATCGCGTCCCTGTACGTTGGCTGACACCACAATTAAACGAGAGACATTTTCTCGGTTAATCGTGTTCGGGCCATTGCCAAAGTCAACCTTTGCCACTTCCGAAAGCGGGATGATTTGACCTGTTGGGGCATTAACTTGGAGGTTGCGAATCGTGTTGAGATTGCGACGCGCAGATTCGTTGACCCAAACCAACACATCGACCAACTGTTGACCATCGGGCACTTGAGCAACCACGCGACCATTCAGGGCTGTTTCAGTGAAATCGGACAATTGGGCGATCGTCAATCCGTAGCGAGCGGCTGCATCTCGGTTAAATTGAATTTGTACTTGACGGATCGGTATTTGGGGCTCAAGCTGAAGGTCTACCAATCCCTTCACGTCTTTCATTGTCGTTTCGATTTGTTCTCCAATGCGGCGTAGTTCTTGTAAATCGTTGCCGAATACTTTAATGGCGATCGCACTCCTGACCCCCGACAACACTTCATCCATCCTGTGACTGATAAATCCACCGATATTGGTAGCAACTCCCGGAAACTGACCCAATGCCTCCCGCAAGGCTTCAATCGAGGCAGGACGGTTTTGCATCGCAGCTTCACTCAGTTCCACGTCCAAGTGTGCCAAGTTCACCGATGCCGCATCCGGATCGCCCGGAGCACGCCCCGCCCGGAGTTGTACTGATTCAAACCGGGGGTCATCCTTAAGTGCTGTTTGAATCGCTAACCCAACGCGATTGGTTGCTTCGAGTGAGGAACCCGGATAAAGGGCGATCGCATTCATGAGCGATCGTTCCTGGAATGTTGGCAGAAAATCCCGTCCTAACGTCGGCACAATCAGCATGGCCGCTACCATTGAGGCTGTTGCCAGTCCTAAAATTAAGGTAGAGCGACGCATCGCCATTCGCAGCAACGGATCGTAGAGTTGTTTAGACCACCGGGCTAGGAAGGGTTCTGTCGTCTGCATCCGGCTGTGAGGCAGTAGAATGGCACACAATGCAGGGGATATTACTAGGGATTCCAGGCTGGAGATGATTACCACCACCAGATAGGCAATGCCCATTGGGGTGAAGATCCGCCCCTCTACCCCAGAGAGGGTGAAAATCGGTGAAAAGACGATAATCCCAATTAACGTCGCTCCAATCAGCGACTCGCGCACCTCCTGAGAACCCTCAAAAATAATCTCTAGTGGTGGCTGGGGATTGGGCGAGAGGCGATTTTCCCGTAAGCGGCGATCGGTATTTTCGCAATAGACGATCGCATCATCCACTGCTGTCCCGATCGCCACTACCAATCCGCCGAGAGTCATGGTGTTGAGTTCCAGCCCGATCCAGGAACACACCAACAACGAGAACAGTAGCGTGAGAAAGAAATCCAGCAAACAGATGGTGAGGGTGCGCCAGTTCATCAGAAAGGGAATCAGGATGGCTGCGACAATCAAACTGCCTTCGATCAAGGCTGCTCGCACATTACCAACTGAGGCATCAATGTAGGCATCTTGCCGGAAAGTGACGTTTGCCTTCACATCCTTGGGTAAACCTGGTTTAATTTCCTCCATCGCCTCGATGATGGCTTGCGTGACGGTGGGACTATCCACCAAAGGTTGCTTGTTGACCATCACCACCACAGCCCGTTTAGTATTCCAACTGGCATCGCCTCGCTGGAGTGCAGCCCCAATCTTCACCTCTGCCACATCCCGCAGTAGAATGGGTTTTCCCTCCTGCACCTTGACCACAGCTTTTTGCAAATCTGCGATCGTCTGGATTTGTCCCTCGCCTCGAATCACCAATTCGCGATCGGGGTCAATCAACAATCCACCTGCGGTTTTGGCATTTGCCTCGTTTGCCGCCTTGACGACTTCCTGAAGGGAAACCTTCAACGCTTGGAGTTTTTCAGGATTCGCAATCACCTGAAACTGCTGCAAATCTCCGCCGTAAACCAGCACTTGCGATACGCCTGGAACTGCCAACAAGCGATTGTTGACTTTGCCATCCACCAAACGTCGCACTTCCATGAGCGATGTAGTGTCAGACGTGAACGCATATTGAATCACCGTTCCGATGGGGGGAGCTAGGGGCGATATCTGTGGTGCACCAATTCCTTCGGGTAATCGGTCTTGCGCGTCCTGCAATCGCTCTGCCACCTGTTGACGAGCTTGATAGGGGTCAGTTCCCCACTTAAACACCACCCGCAATACAGAAATTCCTACGGCTGAGGAGGTACGAACGACTTCAACTCCTGGTGTTCCGTTGACCGCACTTTCTAGCGGTAACGTCACCAACGATTCCACCGCTTCCGGCGCAAGACCGGGGGCTTCTGTCTGTACTTCTACTTGAGGGGGCGCAAAGTTGGGCAACACGTCGAGGGGCATTCGACTTACAGTATGTGTACTCCAGATGGTTAGGGCGATCGCCCCGAACACCACTAACCATCGTTGAGCAATAGACCATTTGGGGATGACGTTTAACATAAGGATGAAATTTGGATAGCATTAGGCAAGCTTTTAGGAGACGGAGTAAAGATTTTTACTCCGTCGCGATCGACTGTTACCAAAAATCTTGGTTTTTGAATGTCTATTAGTCCTTGCCTTTTAACCCAAAGACGGCTAATCCACCCACCAGTAAAACTCCTGCGCCTGCTACCCACATCAAAGGTGACGATCCTTGAGCAGGCTGCGCTTCTGCTGGCGATGTAGCGGGCGATGCTTGCGTTTCTGCTGGCGATGTAGCGGGTGATGCCTGCGTTTCTACTTGCGATGTAGCGGGTGATGCCGTTTCTGCCTGTGGTTTACCTCGCAAAGCCTCCGAGTACAAAAACGTTGCCCCCTGCATCACAATCTGATTTCCCGGAACTAAATTGCCTTCTTTAATTTCCACCACATCTCCAGAGTCGCTACCAATCTGAACTGAGATTGGTTTGTAGGTTGTTCCTTCCTGGATGTAGACGAGCTTTTGCCCATTGGCATCAACTAAGCTGGTGCTGGGAACTTTGACAATACCTCCATCGGTTGTAGGGGCAATTGCCTCTGTCTTAATTCCCAATGCGGTTGCTTTACTGGCATCGACCTCGATCGGTTGCATAATCTTCGCCGCATCGCCACCTGCAAACTCGTTGTCATGCCCAACGTGCGCCAGCACCGGGGTTGGAGCCGTCCACAACACTAATCCCAAAACAAAACTAGACCCGTAACGGACGATCGATAATGAATTTGAAGTTAAAGATTTCGATAGCATGGAAATTTCCTCCTCACATTTAGCGAACGGGGGTGATGAAAACAGCCACTCCTCTCAAGAGCAATCTATTCCTTACTTCAGAGTTGTGAACCTTCTCCCGCTAGGATGTCAGGGGGAAATAAAAATTTGATGAAAATTTGAGGCGAAGTCTAAAATTAGAGACCTCTAAGCTGTTGCGGCCTTTAAATTGTATGTCAAAAAAAATCAAAGTCTTGTGGGGATTAGGGTTGGGCGTCCCGCCCGCCCTGAATATACAATTCAAATGCGCGACAGCTTATACCATGGCTCACTAACATGAGGTGCAAAGAGGGCATAGGAAGCGCCCACACCTCACTTCTTTGAGAAACACTCTATTCCCAAAAGATTACAGCCCCATTATTCCGAAATAAATCTAACAGCAACCGCCGCCGTTATAATGCCAAGTCGAGTCAGTAATCAACACATTATCGGGCATCAATCCCCCTAACTTCCCCGCAGTTTTATCGCACACCGCCGCCGGAACTCCCCGCTGCAAAACGTGGCCTGCCCCGTCATCAAACAGCTCTTCAGACCCCGTATAAATCGCCGTCTTCCCAGTGAAAATGCAAGCTCCGTCATCCGGTACATCCACTTTGAAAGACACCGAATCTAGGCTTTCTAACAGCAAATCTGCATCCAATTGATAATTGTGTTTGTCCAGCAATCGGTAAGGACGGCGCGCCCGCACTTCGACTTGCCCAAAACCAACGTCTACAAGGTGTTGAACGTATTCTGCGTATGTCAAAGCGCCGGACAAACACAGGGCCCGCAAGCGTTGGTCTTCCTTCAAATGCTGCGGAATGGGGCGAGTTGCGATCGGATCGCTCATCAACAATCTGCCACCCGGTTTTAACACTCGATAAGTCTCTTTTAATGCTTTAGCTAAATCCGCTGGTTCAAAGATATTAAACAAGCAGTTTTGGGCGACAACATCTACAGAAGCATCCGGTACCGGCAACGCAAAAGCATCGCCTTCACAAATTTCTACAAAACTCGGATCAAACCACTCATTTTCGTGGGCGGCTATTTGCAAGTTTCGTGCCGCCGCATCTCGCATTGCTGGAACCGGATCGACGGCAATAACCGCTCCTTTGTGTCTAGAAAAATAGGCAAATTGTAGTGCTTCCAAGCCGCCGCCGACGCCTACATAAAGCACGAAGGGATTGCCTACAAGTTCAGCGGCGTGAACGGTTGTGCCGCAGCCGTAATTCATTTCCTGCATTTGTTCGGGAATTTTTAATCCTGGCAATTGCAAGGGATTGCTTTGGACGCAGCAAAGTCCGATTTGGGGTGTTTCGGCAACATCACTGTAGAATTTGGCTGCTGTTTCGAGGTAGGTCATTTTTTAGTGTTCTTTAATTGTTAACTGCAGATAGATCACGGGCGCGACGCCGATGCAACGAAGAAGCCCAGAAAGTTTTTGTTAGGTGGCAAATTCGACTTTTTGTTCGGATTTGGGCGGATTTTCGGGTTCGGAAACAGTTGTTTCGGGAGCGGCTAATTCGCTGGTTGGCTGGCTAGGAGTTTCAGCGGCAACTGGTGGCGTTGGCGGTACAAGATTGGGAGACTCTTCTGGTATCGCGGGAGCGACTACTTTTGGTACTGGAGCTTTTCCTGTTATTTCTGGCAGGGTTGGTGGCTCTGAAAAATTAGCAGGTTGCGGTTCTTCACGCAAGAAGTTGCGGAACCGATTGTAGTATCCTTTATATTCCTGTTTTTTTGTTTGGGGAGATGCTGTTGGGGTCGGTTCTATTACTTGAACTGGTTCTACAGTTTTCGGGATTTCTAACTGTGGAGTTGCTACCGGTGTCGGTTCTATTACTTGAACTGGTTCTACAGTTTTCGGGGCTTCGAGTTGAGGGGTTGCTGTCGGTGTCGGTTCTATTACTTGAATTGGTTCTACAATTTTCGGCGCTTCGAGTTGGGGGGTTGCTGTTGGTGTCGGTTCTATTTCTTGAATGGGAGGAACTTCGGGAGCGACTGTTGGCTCTAAGCTGGGTTCGGTAACAGGGGTTTCTGGAACCGCTGGTGAGGGTTGGACAACTGGTGTTTTTTCTAATGCAGGTGTCGGTGTCGGTTCGGGGGTTGGGGTTGGTGTCGGATCGGGGGCTTGGTAGGTGCGATCGACTATACCGCGAGTTTCTGCTGCTGTTAGTTCGCCCCGCACTAATTTTGAAAGAGGATCTTGACCGAGCGGTTGGAAATTGATCAGTCTGACTGTATTATTAAAGGCGTTTTTGACGATATTTCCCCGTTCGTCAATTAATTCTAGCTGTACCCAGTTTTTCCCTGGTTTGAATCCTTTAAGATATATAGGTTGCCACTGGTCGATCGCAAAGCTTTGGCCGTTGACTGTGGCTCGAATTTTCCAATCGAGTATTTCATCTTGGGAATTTTCTTGCGCCACTTCGTGCGGAGGGGCATTTGTCAAGTAAAAGTCGAGCAGGATGGGTTCTGCCCCATAGCTGCCTTGGGGGCTGTTGTACGTTAATAGGGGCAATGTTCGATCGGGATTATTGTCGTCTGTTTTGGTAAAAACGTGAAAGGTGGTTTGAGCTGCGGCACCTTCGTTTTTAAAGCTTTCTTCCCAAGGGCGGGCGGCGAACACCTGCAGGGTATGGGTTCCGGGTTCTAAGTCGGAGAGCGTTAAAGGTTGGTTGATGTCGTAAACTGCTGCATAAGGTTGGTTGTCTAATAAAACTTGCAGATGGGGGCCCAAACCCAAGTTTGCATCTTTGAAAATGGGCAAGTCCTTCACTTGGAACTGAACAGACACATTTATATCCTGAAGCACTTCGTCAGGTTTTGGATTCAAAATACTAATTTGAGGCTGGTAGATTTCTAGAGCCTGACGCAGTTGTTGGATGGCTTCTGGGGGAGAAACCTCTGAGATTCTGTTTACTGGGGCGGTAGCTGAGCCGCTCTTGTTCCCTGATTTGGGCAATTCGGGATGGCCCGCGCCACAACTTGCTAAACCCAAAATTAATACTGCTACTGCGAACAATGCCAGCAGCCTGCCCACAACCGTTCTGTGCCAATTGATCCCAATCACGCAACGATACTCCTAGAAGCCTTCTCATAGGGAACTATAGCCCAAAAATGAATTTAGTATTGGGGAATTCTACCTCATGAATTCCAAAGCCGCGTAGGAACCCGGATTGAGGCAGCAGCGGGCAACTCATCCTCTCCCACTCTTAATTCCCGCAGCCTTTTTCCAAAACATCTATCTACAAATGAGTAATCCTAAATTACCTTATCTTTGAGTTTTGTAAAGTTAATGGCAGTACCCCTTGACTTTTTCGAGGGACTGTGGGATTTAAAGGCGTTATTACATCAAGAATTGAGCCTTTTTTAAGTATTGTTAACAAGCGATTAATACTTCTCTAGCAAGCTTATAATTCATAAAACTCCCTCAAAAGAAGCAGCCGTATCAAGTCTGAATCAAGGACGCGATCGGCGACTCCAGATAGCGAGAAGAGTTAGCAGTACCCAGTCACATTGTTAGCGACACTGGGAAACTGGCTTCTTCACAGAAGCAAAATGCTTGGGGAAACGATGCACCTGCGTCTAGCTCTGCAAAGAGTAAAGTGCAGTGAAGTGTCGGCTTTTTCGAGAATCCCCCGCCTAATCAAGCGTGGGGAGTGTCCGGTACAGTGTTCAGTTCTCGTTCCTTGTCTTACCGAGAGGAGAGTCTTCATGACCATTAGTCCTCCAGAGCGAGAGGTAAAAGCTAGGGTAGTAGTCGATAAAAATCCGGTTCCAACTTCTTTCGAGAAGTGGTCAAAACCCGGTCATTTTGATCGCACTCTAGCTAAGGGGCCAAAAACCACCACTTGGATTTGGAACCTCCACGCTAACGCTCACGACTTTGACAGTCATACAAGTGACTTAGAAGACGTTTCGCGCAAAATCTTTAGCGCTCACTTCGGCCACTTGGCAGTAATCTTCGTATGGTTGAGTGGCGCATATTTCCACGGCGCTAAATTTTCCAATTACGAAGCTTGGCTGACAAATCCTACAGCCATCAAGCCCAGCGCTCAAGTGGTCTGGCCGATTTTTGGTCAAGAAATTTTAAATGCAGATGTAGGCGGCGGCTTTCACGGGATTCAGATCACCTCTGGTCTATTCCAATTGTGGCGCGCCAACGGCATCACTAACTCATACCAGCTATATTGCACTGCGATCGGCGCCCTGGTAATGGCAGCTTTGATGCTGTTTGCCGGTTGGTTCCACTATCACGTCCGCGCTCCGAAACTGGAATGGTTCCAGAACGTGGAATCGATGATGAACCACCACTTGGCAGTTTTGTTAGGCTGCGGGTGCTTGGGCTTCGCAGGACAACAAATTCACGTTGCTCTGCCGATCAATGCTTGCATGGACGCGATCGATGCAGGTGCACCGCTGACAGTCGGCGGTAAGCTGATCAAAACAGTTGCCGACATCCCCCTGCCGCACGAGTGGATTTTGACACCCGGCTTGATGGCTGACATCTACCCGAGTTTCGCTAAAGGTTTAACCCCCTTCTTCACCCTCAACTGGGGCGCATATACAGACTTCCTGACCTTCAAAGGCGGTCTGAACCCCACCACAGGCGGTTTGTGGCTGACTGATACAGCACACCACCACTTAGCTTTGGCAGTGCTATTCATCGTCGCTGGTCATATGTACCGGACGAACTGGGGCATCGGCCACAGCATGAAAGAAATCCTAGAGAACCACAAAGGCCCCTTCACTGGTGAAGGTCACAAAGGTCTCTACGAAATCCTGACTAATTCTTGGCACGCGCAACTGTCGATTAACTTGGCACTGATGGGCTCTTTGAGCATCATCGTCGCCCAACATATGTACGCGATGCCTCCCTATCCGTACATCGCGACCGACTACCCGACTCAGCTATCCCTGTTCACCCACCACATGTGGATTGGCGGATTCCTGATTGTTGGAGCAGCCGCTCACGGAGCAATCTTCATGGTTCGGGATTACGATCCCGCTGGAAATGTCAACAACTTGTTGGATCGCGTGATCCGTCATAGAGATGCGATCATTTCCCACCTGAACTGGGTTTGTATATTCTTGGGCTTCCACAGCTTCGGTTTGTACGTTCACAACGACACGATGCGCGCTTTCGGTCGTCCTCAAGATTTGTTCTCGGATACCGGGATTCAGTTGCGTCCGATATTTGCCCAGTGGGTGCAAAACATCCACGCTTTGGCTCCGGGCACAACAGCGCCTAATGCTACGGAAATCGTTAGCCACGCTTTTGGCGGCGGTGCAGTAGTAGTAGCCGGCAAAGTAGCGATGATGCCGATCGAGTTGGGTACGGCGGATTTCATGATCCACCACATCCACGCTTTCACCATTCACGTTACAGTCCTGATTCTTTTGAAAGGCGTGTTGTTTGCACGCAGTTCTCGCTTGGTTCCTGACAAAGGCAACTTGGGCTTCCGGTTCCCTTGCGACGGCCCCGGCCGTGGCGGCACCTGCCAAGTTTCTGGTTGGGATCACGTGTTCCTAGGCTTGTTCTGGATGTACAACTGCATCTCGATCGTGATTTTCCACTTTAGCTGGAAAATGCAGTCGGACGTGTGGGGAACAGTATCGCCAGACGGCACAATTTCTCACATTACCGGTGGCAACTTCGCACAAAGTGCGATCACGATTAACGGCTGGCTGCGGGACTTCCTTTGGGCGCAAGCTTCTCAGGTAATTCAGTCCTACGGTTCGGCACTGTCGGCCTACGGTTTGATGTTCCTAGCTGGACACTTCGTCTTCGCCTTCAGCTTGATGTTCCTGTTCAGCGGCCGCGGCTACTGGCAAGAACTTATTGAGTCGATTGTTTGGGCTCACAACAAGCTCAAGGTAGCTCCGTCGATTCAGCCTCGCGCTCTGAGCATTATTCAGGGTCGGGCTGTGGGTGTAGCTCACTACCTCCTAGGAGGAATTGTCACTACGTGGGCATTTTTCCTAGCGCGAATCATTTCGGTAGGGTAAACTACCCCTAGGTTTTGGATTCTCGATTTGGGAGGAATCTCAAATCGAGAATCCAAACTCCGAACCGAATCCCTTCAATTTTGTTCAGGATTCAGGATTAATCAAGGCTTATGGCAACGAAATTTCCAAAATTTAGCCAAGACCTTGCCCAAGACCCGACCACACGGCGGATCTGGTACGGGATTGCCACAGCACACGACTTTGAAAGCCACGATGGCATGACCGAAGAAAATCTTTACCAAAAGATTTTTGCTTCTCACTTCGGCCACCTAGCAATCATTTTCTTGTGGACATCGGGCAGCCTGTTCCACGTAGCATGGCAAGGTAACTTTGAACAGTGGATTAAAGACCCTCTAAACGTCCGCCCGATCGCTCACGCGATTTGGGACCCGCAATTCGGCGCTCCTGCAGTAGAAGCTTTCACTCAAGGGGGCGCTTCTAACCCGGTGGATATCTCTTACTCCGGTGTCTACCATTGGTGGTTCACCCAAGGGATTCGGACAAACGCCGACCTGTATCAAGGAGCTATCTTCTTGCTACTACTGGCGGCTGTATTCCTGTTCGCAGGTTGGTTGCACCTCCAACCAAAGTACCGCCCCAGCTTGTCTTGGTTCAAAAATGCTGAATCTCGCCTCAACCACCACTTGGCTGGTTTGTTCGGTGTCAGCTCTTTGGCTTGGACTGGTCACATGGTTCACGTTGCTATCCCCGAATCTCGCGGACAGCACGTAGGTTGGGACAACTTCCTGTCTACCCCGCCTCACCCGGCTGGTTTGGCTCCGTTCTTCAGTGGTAACTGGGGCGTATACGCCGAGAATCCAGATGCAGCGAACCATGTCTTCGGTACTTCCGAAGGCGCTGGAACCGCAATTCTGACTTTCTTGGGTGGCTTCCACCCTCAAACAGAATCCCTGTGGCTGACAGACATTGCTCACCACCACTTGGCGATCGCAGTTCTGTTTATCGTTGCCGGTCATATGTACCGGACTAACTTCGGTATCGGTCACAGCATCAAAGAGATGTTGGATTCTAAGGCTGGTTTGGTCGGCGGCAAGAGTGAAGGGCAGTTCAACTTGCCTCACCAAGGCTTGTATGAAACCTACAACAACTCGCTGCACTTCCAACTGGCATTTCACCTCGCTGCTTTGGGCGTAATTACCTCCTTGGTAGCACAGCATATGTACGCGATGCCTCCCTACGCTTTTATAGGTAAGGACTTCACGACTCAGGCTGCGCTTTACACCCACCACCAGTACATTGCTGGATTCATCATGGTCGGCGCTTTCGCCCACGGAGCTATCTTCTTGGTGCGGGACTACGATCCTGAAGCAAACAAAGGCAACGTGCTCGATCGCGTGTTGCAGCACAAAGAAGCGATTATCTCTCACTTGAGCTGGGTGTCGCTGTTCTTGGGCTTCCACACTCTCGGCTTGTACGTTCACAATGACGTTGTAGTTGCTTTCGGAACTCCTGAAAAGCAAATCTTGATTGAACCTGTGTTCGCACAGTTCATCCAAGCTGCTCACGGCAAAGCTCTCTACGGCATGGACGTGCTGTTGTCTAACCCCGACAGCATTGCTTCTACCGCTTGGCCCAACTACGGCAACGTATGGCTCCCAGGCTGGTTGGATGCGATTAACAGCGGTACTAATTCTCTGTTCTTGGCGATCGGACCTGGCGATTTCTTGGTTCACCACGCGATCGCACTAGGCTTGCACACCACCACCTTGATCTTGGTCAAGGGCGCTCTGGATGCACGCGGTTCTAAGCTGATGCCGGACAAAAAAGACTTCGGTTATGCTTTCCCTTGCGACGGCCCCGGCCGTGGCGGTACTTGCGACATCTCTGCTTGGGACGCGATGTACCTGTCTGTATTCTGGATGTTGAACACCCTAGCTTGGGTAACGTTCTACTGGCACTGGAAGCACCTGGGCATCTGGCAAGGTAACGTGGCTCAGTTCAATGAGTCTTCTACCTACCTGATGGGCTGGTTCCGCGATTACCTCTGGCTGTATTCTTCTCAGTTGATCAACGGTTACAACCCGTATGGTACTAACAACTTGTCAGTCTGGGCTTGGATGTTCTTATTCGGACACCTTGTTTGGGCAACTGGTTTCATGTTCCTGATCTCTTGGAGAGGTTACTGGCAAGAGTTGATCGAGACTTTGGTTTGGGCTCACGAGCGCACTCCTTTGGCTAACTTGGTTCGCTGGAAAGACAAGCCTGTTGCTTTGTCGATCGTCCAAGGTCGTTTGGTTGGCTTAGTTCACTTTACTGTGGGCAACGTCCTCACTTACGCGGCCTTTGTAATTGCCTCGACGGCCGGGAAATTCGGGTAACTCTGAACTCTGGTTTCTAGGTAATTAACTAAAATCCCCCGCCTTCTAGCGGGGGATTTTTTTGTATATTTCTGTAAGGAATTACCGCAGATGAAACAGTGGTATAAAGAAGAGAACGCATCATATATTCATCTTCATATTATCGTGTCTCAATTATTCAACCGCATCCCTGGACGAACCTATTTATTACTAGCAATCATAATTTTTGCTGCCTCTAACTCTGTCATTCGCAAACTGACCGATTTAGGAGCCCAGAACGCGATCGACGGCAGAAATTTGATTTCACTTTGTAATGTTTTATTTGTAGGGAATCTCTGCGCGTTAGCAGTTTTATTCCTGGTTTATCGCCAGCAATGTACGGTGCAAAATTTCCGATCGATTCCCAGTAAAACATGGTGGGGGTTGATCGGAATTTCTTTGCTATCTGGGGCATTGGCTCCAGCCTTAACTTTTATGGCGTTGGATTTAACCGCTGTCAATAATGTGGTACTGATTGGACGCATCGAGCCGCCTCTGATTTTAGCGCTGTCCATTCTAATTTTGGGCGATCGCGTCAATCTTTGGGTGATTGCGGGGGCGATGGTTTCCTTTGTGGGTGTTGCACTGACTATTTTATTGCAAGCACCGACTACCGATATGATGGACATGGGCGGATTGACGATCGGCAGAGGCTAATTCATGGCAGCATCCGGGGCGATCGCGTTAGCCATTTCGACGATTATAAGTAAAGTCACGCTCAAACAAATTCCATTAGGATTGTTCTCTATTATCAGAACAACACTGGGAACAGTTGTTTTCTTTATTGTCGTTTTAATCTTATATACTCCCACCCACTTTATCGATGTTTTTGCGCCCTTCCTCTGGCAGTGGATGCTCGTCTATGGTGCGATTATTGTTGTTGGCGGACAACTGTGCTGGTTTACGGGACTAAAAACGACGGGCGCGGCAGATGTATCCCTCGCCAGTTCGTTTAGTCCGATCGCGGGGATTTTAGCCGCCTATTTGATTTTATCGGAAACGCCAACAACAGCTCAATACATCGGCGGTAGCATCATTTTAATCGGGATCGTTCTCAATCAAATTGGCGTTTTTCGCAAGCAAACCCAAGCCGCGCCTCAACCTCCTGTAAGTCCGGCAAAAGAGATGGATCTGGAAGTGGGATTCAAAGGGATTTAATGGTTGATACCCAACTTTAGTTAAGGGGCGATCGAGTCAAAATTTAAAAGGGATTGGAACATACTACAGATTCTTAGTTACAATAAGTAACCCTAAAAGTTGATATTCGCAACAGTCCGATTAATGTTCATCGGCGGGAGAATGCGAAGCGGTTGGCTGAGTCTGTTAAGCAGAAATAAAAGTGCGATCGCCTTGTGATCTAAACCTGGGGGGGTGACGACCCGCCCCAAACCCATAGTTAGTAAGGATTGAGCCAAATTGTGGTAAAAAAAGATAGGCAG